>JAHHMJ010000228.1 GCA_018678395.1 Gemmatimonadota bacterium
CAAATACCGCGACTTCCGGGAGATGCTGGCCGTGGGCGACGACATCGACGCGGTGCTCATCGCCACCCCCGACCACACGCACGCGGTGATCGCGGCTGCGGCGATGCGGGCGGGGAAGCACGTCTACGTGCAGAAGCCGCTGGCCTGGTCGGTCGAGGAATGTCGGGTTCTGGAGCGAATCGCCGCCGAGACGGGGGTGGTCACCCAGATGGGCAACCAGGGTCATTCCCGCGACGACGCCCGACGCATCAACGAGTGGATCCAGGCGGGCGTCCTGGGGCCCGTGCGCGAGGTCCACGTCTGGACCAACCGCCCGATCTGGCCACAGGGCCTGCCCCACCCCGTGCATCCGCCGACGGAGCGCGGGCCGGAAGCCGACGCCTCGTGGTGGCCCGGTGACGTCGCCGGTCGCGTCGCGGAGGCGATCGGGGGGGACTACACCCCGCCCGAGGGCTTCGACTGGGAGCTGTGGCGGGGGCCCGAAGCCGCCGACATCGAGTACCACCCCGTCTTCCACCCCTTCCACTGGCGGGGATGGACGGCCTTCGGGGTGGGCGCACTCGGCGACATGGGCGCGCATCTCATCGACCACCCCTACTGGGCACTCGATCTGGGCTACCCGGAGAGCGTCGAAGCGACCTCGACCCCGTGGGGCGGGGGCGCGGAGGACCCCGCGACCTACCCCGTCGCGATGAAGGTCCACTATCGGTTCCCCCGCCGCGGCATCCAGCCCCCGGTCGACCTGCACTGGTACGACGGCGGCCTGATGCCTCAGCGCCCCGCGGACCTGCCGGACGAGGTCGAGTTCGACCGCACCGGCGGCGTTCTCTACGTCGGGGAGCGGGGGGTGTTGATCCACGAGACCTACGGCGACAACCCGAGGCTCTACCCGACCTGGCTCCAGGCCGAAGCCGACCAGGTCGCGGAGAGCTATCCGCGGATCGAGGACGGACACGAGATGAATTGGGTGCGGGCCTGCAAGGGGCTCGAACCCGCCACCAGTCCGTTCTCGTACGCCGCGCCGCTGACGGAGACCATGCTTCTCGGACTGGTCGCGCTACGCGCCGGACAGGGCCGCAGGATCGAGTACGACGGCGGGTCGATGCAGGTTCTCAACCATGAGGACGCAAACCGTTGGCTTTCCAGAACCTACCGTCCCGGGTGGGAGGTGTGATGAGAAGGATGCCGAGAGTTCCGTTTCGGGCGGCCCTGGCGCTCTGTGCGGCCGCATTCGCCCCCCTGGCGACCGGGTGCGGCTCCGAGAGCGATGCCGAGGCCGCAGCCATGGACGAGGCCACAGCCGACGGGGCGGTCCCCGCGTCGTCCCAGGACCCACCCAACACGCTCACCGACATCGAGGCGGCCGACGGGTGGGCGCTCCTCTTCGACGGCGTGTCGATGGAGGCGTGGCGCACATACGGGCAGGAGGGGCTGCACGACGGGTGGCAGGCCGAAGACGGGATGATCGTGCGGGTCGCCGGCGGCGGCGACATCATCACCCGGGAGACCTGGGCGGACTTCGAGCTGCAGCTCGAGTGGCGCGTCGAGGAGGGCGGCAACAGCGGCGTCTTCTTCCGTGCCTCCGAGGAGTCGGGACGGATCTTCGAGGGCGCCCCCGAGATGCAGGTCCTGGACGACGCGGTGCACGTGGACGGCCAGAACCCGCTCACCTCGGCCGGTGCCAACTACGGGTTGCATCCCGCGCCGCGTGGTGTGGTCCGGCCGGCCGGCGAGTGGAACCACGCCCGCATTCGGGTCGAGGGCGAGCGGGTGCAGCACTGGCTGAACGGCGAGCAGATCGTCGACTACCGGCTCGGCAGCCCGGAGTGGCAGGCCCTCGTCGCAGCGAGCAAGTTTGCCGAGTGGCCCGAATACGGTACCTATGCTTCGGGACACATCGGCCTACAGGACCACGGGGACCGGGTCTACTTCCGGAATCTCAAGATCCGCCGGCTCGACGGATGAACCGGCGCCGCTTCCTCTCGTCGATCCCCGCGCTCGCCGCGGCCGGCTGGGCCGGGCGCGCGGCCGGCGCTCCCCTTCCCTTCTTCGGAAGCCAGTCCGTGGGTGACCCCCGCCGTCGATTGATCCCCGAGCACCTCGGAGTCCAGCTCTACACGCTTCGCGACCGCATGTCCGAGGACGTGGCACGGACGCTCGACGAGGTCGCCGGCATCGGCTACCGCGAGGTCGAGTTCGCCGGCTTGTTCGGTCACCCGCCGCGCCGGGTCGCGGAAATGCTCGAGACCTCGGGCCTGCGGGCCCCCTCGACGCATGTCCCCCTGGAGCGCCTGGACTCCGGACTGGACGCTCTGCTGGACGAAGCCGAGACGCTGGGCCACGAGTGGCTGGTCGTGCCGTCGGTACCGGGCGACCTCTTCAACCCGGACGGCTTCCGTCGCATGGCGGAGGTACTCAACCGGGCGGGCGAGGAGACCGCACCCCGTGGGATCGGCGTCGCCTTCCACAACCACGACCGCGAGTTCGCCGACCTCGGCAACGGCGAGACCGGCATGGGCATCCTGCTCGAACGCGGCCGCCCCGGACTGGTCTCGTTCCAGCTGGACCTCTTCTGGACCGTGCACGCCGGTGAGGACCCGCTGGCGTGGTTCGCCGACCACTCGGGTCGCTTCGCGTCGGTGCACGCGAAGGACCGCACGGCCGACGGTGCGATGGTCGCGGTCGGCGACGGCGTCATCGACTTCGCCACCGTTCTCGCCGCCGGTGAGGCGGCCGGCGTTCGGCACGTCTTCATCGAGCACGATCGGCCCGAGGATTCCCTGATGTCGGTCGCGCGCAGCTACCGGGCGCTTTCACAGCTTCGATCGGGAGGTCGCTGAATGCCCCGAAAGTCGCAGGAACCGTATGACGTCATCGTGGTCGGCTCGGGTGCGGCCGGGGCCATGTCCGCATTCATCCTCGCCGCGCACGGAGTCCGGGTGCTCATGCTCGAGGCCGGACGCGACTACGATCCGGTCACCGAGACCCCGATGTTCCACCTCCCGAAGGACGCGCCGCTTCGGGGCGGCGGCACCCCCGAAAAGCCGTTCGGCTTCTACGACGCCACGGTCGACGGCGGATGGCGCGTACCCGGCGAGCCGTACAGCAGCGCCGAGGGAACGGACTTCCTCTGGTGGCGGTCCCGCATGCTCGGGGGCCGTACGAACCACTGGGGCCGCATCTCGCTGCGCATGGGACCCTACGACTTCAAGCCGTACTCCCGCGACGGACTCGGGGCCGACTGGCCGCTGGACTACGACGATCTGGCCCCGTACTACGACAGGACGGAAGCCCTGATCGGCGTCTACGGGTCCAACGAGGGGCTGGAGAACACGCCGAACTCGTCGCCCGGGATTCTGCAGCCGGCCCCGGCGCCCCGCGTGACCGAACTGGCGACGCGGCAGGCGTGTCGGGACCTGAACATCCCGGTGATCCCGGCTCACCTGGCCATTCTGTCGGAACGCCAGGACGCCGATCGCCTTCCCGCCTACCTCTTCCCCGACAATCCCCTCGCACAGCGGGTCACGGCCGAGTCGATGCGCTCCCGCCAGGCCTGCTTCTGGGCGACGCCCTGCGGACGCGGCTGCTCGATCAAGGCCAACTTCCAGTCGACCACCGTCCTCATCCCGCCGGCGATGGCCACCGGGAATCTCGACATCCGCACCGATGCCATGGTGCGTGAGGTCACGGTCGATGCGCAGGGACGCGCCACCGGTGTGCACTACATCGACCGGAAGACGCGGGCGGACGAGTGGGTCGGCGCCCGCGTCGTGATTCTCGCGGCGAGCGCCTGCGAGTCGGCCCGCATCATGCTCAACTCGACCAGTTCGCTCTTCCCGCAGGGCATCGCCAACGGGAGCGGGCTCGTCGGCAAGTACGTGATGGACACGGTGGGCGCCGGCGTCGGCGGGCAGTTCCCGGCGTTCGAGAACATGCCGCCCCACAACACGGACGGCGCCTCGGCGATGCATCTGTACATGCCGTGGTGGCTGTACCGGGAACAACTCGCCGGCCAGTTGGACTTCGCCCGCGGCTACCACATCGAGTTCGGTGGCGGCCGGGGCATGCCGGGGCCCGGGATCTTCGGGGGTCTCGAGGGATTCACCGAGGGTGCGTACGGCAGCCGCTTCAAGGAGGAGTGCCGGCGCTACTACGGATCGTTCATGTGGTTCGACGGACGGGGCGAGATGATCCCGAACGAGGACTGCTACTGCGAGATCGACCCCGACGGCGTGGACCAATGGGGCATTCCGACGCTGCGCTTCCACTGGAAGTGGTCCGACCACGAGCTCAACCAGGCCCGGCACATGCAGCAGACGTTCGCCTCGATCATCGACGCCATGGGTGGGCAGGTCACCAGCACCGTCCACGACGACGGAGCCGATGCCATCGCCGCGCCCGGTCAGATCATCCACGAGGTGGGTGGTGTGATCATGGGCGACGACCCGTCCACCTCGGTGCTCAACGAGTTCTGCCAGTCGTGGGAGG
>JAHHMJ010000555.1 GCA_018678395.1 Gemmatimonadota bacterium
CGACTCGATGCCCACCTCGACCGGTTCGGTCGGTCGGTCGGCCGAGTTCCGGGCTCGACTCACCCGGCCCGGTTCCAGGGCCAGCCGGAGGCCCGCCACCGCGACATGCCCGAGTCGCTCGCCTGGCCGACCCGCGGCGCGGCCCGCCGCTCCCGGTACCCGTGCTCCAGCAGCGCCGCTGCGACAGCGGCCACGGCCGGGTCGGCCCCCGCCTCGCCTTCGGGCTCCAGAACCTCGGGATACTCCTCCAGGAACCGGATGGAGAGGTCACCCGACCGGAACGCCTCGTGGCGCACGATACGTCGATGGACCGGGATCGAGGTCTCCACACCCCGAATGACGAGTTCGTCGAGGGCCCGTGCCAGGCGGTCGATCGCCGCCTCTCGCGTGTCGGCGTGCACGATCAGCTTTCCGAGCAGCGGGTCGTAGTGCAGTCCCACATCGAATCCCTCGTCGATTCCACCATCCCACCGAACGCCCGGTCCGGTCGGGACCTCGAGGCGGTCGATCCGCCCGGTGGACGGAAGGAAGCCGTGGAACGCGTCCTCGGCGGTCACGCGACACTCGATGGAGTGGCCGGTCAACGTGACGTCGTCCTGCGTGAAGGGCAGCGGCTCGCCGGCCGCCACGCGCAACTGCCACTGGACCAGGTCGAGGCCCGTCACCAGTTCGGTCACCGGGTGCTCGACCTGAAGACGGGTGTTCATCTCGAGAAAGAAGAACTCCCCGTCCTGATAGAGGAACTCGACCGTCCCGGCTCCCCGGTAGTCGACCGCTTCGGCCGCGCGAACGGCCGCCGCACCCATCGCGGCGCGCTCCTCCGGAGTGAGGACGGCCGACGGAGCCTCCTCGACCAGCTTCTGGTGGCGCCGCTGGATGCTGCACTCCCGCTCGCCCAGGTGGACGACCCGGCCGTGCATGTCGCCGAGGATCTGGATCTCGATGTGGCGGGGCCGGCCCAGGTAGCGCTCGAGATAGACCGAGCCGTCTCCGAACGCGGCCTCCGCCTCCCGGGCCGCGGCGTCGAAGGCGCGCGGGAGCGCCTCGGGGTCTTCGACTACGCGCATGCCCTTGCCCCCCCCACCGGCGGCGGCCTTGAGCAGGACCGGGTAGCCGAGGCCCTCGGCAGCCTCGACGGCCGCGGCGGCGTCGGCGAGTGGGTCGACCATCCCGGGCACGATCGGGACCTCGGCAGCCTGCATCCTGCGACGGGCCTCGGTCTTGTCGCCCATCGCCCGAATCGTCTCGGCGGTCGGCCCCAGGAACACCAGTCCCGCTCCCTCGACGGCCTCCGCGAAGGGCGCGCGCTCCGCGAGGAAGCCATAGCCGGGATGGATCGCCTGCGCCCCGGTCGCCGCCGCCGCCTCCAGAATGCGATCGATGCGAAGATAGCTCTCCGCCGACGGCGCCGGCCCGATCAGGACCGCTTCGTCCGCCACGAGTACGTGGGGAGCCTGGGCGTCCGCCTCGGAATGCACGGCGACGGTGCGGATGCCCATCTCCCTGCAGGCCCGGAGGATGCGGACGGCGATCTCGCCGCGGTTCGCGACGAGGACGGTATCGAAGAGGGGCATGGTCGGCGGGTCGGAGGCGGAAACGACCCGTGAGTCTACCCCGGGGCGCCGAAGCCTGTAAACCCGACTCGGCCGGCGCCCCGGGACCCGAAGCCCCGGGTCGCGGATCAGTCTCGGCGCGCCAACACCTCGGTCTCGGCCCCCTGCCTCATGATGCGGAGTCGGATCTCCTCGTCGGGCTCGTACGACGAGAGGATGCGCCGGGCGTGGTCCGTCGAGCGGACCTCACGACCGTCGACCGCCATCAGGACGTCGCCGGCCCGCAGGCCCAGCGCGGACGACTCGGCCACACGGGCGACGAGAATCCCCTCGTCGGTACCGAAATACTCACCCAGCTCGGGGTTCAGTTCGACGAACTCCACGCCCTCGATGCAGTTGCCGCCCCCGAACACGAAGACGCTGGCCTCGCCATCGCCGCCCGCCAGCTCCATGCAGGCATCGCCCCGAAAG
>JAHHMJ010000689.1 GCA_018678395.1 Gemmatimonadota bacterium
AAGTTCATCGAGCCCATGGTAAGCACCGAGCGCCCACCGAGCCGTGCCAGGAAGCTCAGGGCACCGCCCTCGATGAATTGCTCGATGCGCAGCGGCGCTTCGAGGGGTGTGTTGCGGTCGTAGCGGCGAGAGTCGTGATAGTGCTTCTCACCGAGCGCCGAATGCAGTCCCGGCACCACCCGCACGCTGAAGCCGTCGAACTGGTAGTCCTCGCCGCCGTGCACGGCGTAGAGCTGATCATCCGGAATCCCGTACGCTCGCAGGATCATGATCACCGTCTCCGTACCGATGACCTTCGCGCCGGTCTTGCGCGCGATGTAGGGCACGTCGCCGAGGTGATCGAAGTGCCCGTGCTGAATCAGGATGAAGTCGGCCTCGGGAATGAGCTCGTCGATCAGCGCCGTGTCCGCCCAGGCGATATCCGTGCGCGTGAGACCGGGCCGATCGTCGTCCGGGTGTGGCGGGGCGCCGTACGCCACCCGCGAGGGCCACGGATCGACGAGCACCACGGTCTCGCCGTCCGTCATGCGCCATCCCGCGGCGCCGAAGTAGGTCATCTCCAGGGGCGAGGTGCCCTCGGCCGATCGCAGCGGCTCACCCGGTGCCACCTCGACGACCAGCTCGATCTCGACCGACTGGCCGCGCGGCAGCGTCGCCATCCCGACGGCTGCGCGGGCGTGGCGGCCCCGATCGCCGAACACCTCGACGATCAGGTCGCTGAAGCCGTTCACGACCGCGGGCTGCTCGACGAAGTCGGGATCCGAGTTCACCATCCCGAGGACCTTCACGACCCGGACGACGCGCGACAGGTCGCCCAGCATGTCCTTGAGGACCGCGAGCTGGTTGATCGCCGTCAGCCGGGCCGCCTCATACCCTTCCTCGATCGTGAGGTCGGTCCCCAGCTTGCCGCTGATCTCGGTACCGTCCGCCCGCCGCGGCCCCTTGCCGGCCAGAAAGATCAGGTTGCCGGTCTGCACGCCGTTGACGTAGTTCGCCACCGGGTTCGCGGGGGGTGGCAGCTCGATACCAAGGGCGGCGAGGCGTGCCTCGGGGGTATCCTCGGGAATCTGGGCCGCTGCCGGGTCGAGCGACACGAGCGTCGCAACGGCGAGCATCGTCGTCGCGGCGGTGAACAGGCGGGTAGAGATCATCGGTGGTTCTCTCCGATCGGGATGGTCCAGCGGAACTCCAGTTCCGCTTCGACGACTGCGGTGGGTGGCAACACGGCGGGGACCCATGTGCGCGTCCCGACGAGAGCCCCCACCAGGGCACCAGCGCCTGCGCCGACCACGGGGAGCCAGATGAGCGCCGCCGTCTCCGTGGTGCCGGTGACCGTTTCGCACAGACCCGCGATGTCCTCCTCGCAGTCGGTGCCCGAGACCACCAACAGGGCCAGCGCGAGACCCGCCCCCCCTCCGATCAGCGCCCCGGACTTCCAGCGATTCCCTCGGCGCTCGATCTCGACGCTCGAGACCTCGGCGTCCCGGAACGTGCGCAGTGCGCCGTCGTCGCCGACCACCGCCCATGCTCCCATCGACGAGGGTGCGAGGGTGCCGGTCAGCGGTTGGGCGTCGCCCTGCAGGAACACCCGGACGGTACTCCCCACCGGGGCCGCCCCCATCTGCGCCGTGAGCGAAACGGGCGCCAGCAGCAGGGCACCGACGATCCACGACAGCGTGCCGCGAGGTCCGAGCATCATCGTGCCTCCTGAGGTGGTGTGGACGCCCCGCCCGACGCCCACCAATGCCGTGACGCATGGCGTGCGGCAAGGACCCCACAGTACCATGCGCGATGGATCGCCGCTCCCGTGACGGTAGTGCGGCCCCTTCATTCAACCAGCGCCAGGTAGGTTCTCCGCCGGGAGGCCCGCCCCCTGGTCGACGGACGCGACGTGACTGACCGAGACGCAGATTCGCGCATCGTGCGCGACACGCTGGAAGAGGCGGATGTCCACGAGAAGTGGGAACGGGACTTCAGGACGGCGGAGAGCGTGCGCTTCTACGATGGCGCGCTCGCGTACATCGCATCACAGCTGGACGCCGCCGCGCGGCCGCATCTTCTCGACGCGGGTTGCGGCATCTGTGACTACTCGCTGCGCATGGCCGGGCACGGGTTCCGGGTCACGGCCGTCGACTTCTCGCCCTCGGTCATCGAAGAAGCCCGGAAGAACCTGAAAGACCGCGAGTTCGCCGATCGGATCACGCTGGGCCGCGAGGACCTGCTCGGGCTGACGTTCGACGACGATCGGTTCGACGCCATCCTCTGCTGGGGCGTGCTCATGCACATCCCGGACATCGAACAGGCCACGGCCGAGTTGGCCCGAGTGCTGAAGCCCGGGGGCCGGATCGCCCTGAGCGAGGTCAACATGAGGTCGGTGGAGGCCTCCGGCATGCGGCTGTTGAAGCGCCTCTTCCGACGCACGGGTTCCGGGATGGTGCGGACGGATGCAGGGGTCGAGCACTGGGGGTCGAGCGACGCGGGTGAGTTGCTGAGCCGGGAGTGCGACATCACCTGGCTCGTCGGTCGAATGCGCGAACTCGGGTTGGTGCTGCGCGCCCGCAGGGCGGGGCAGTTCAGTGAGTCCTTCGTGCGCGTCTCGTCCGCGGCGGCGAAGCGGATGATCCACGAGTGGAATCAGCTCTGGTTCGATCGCGTGGGACTCGCCGGCCCGGCACTGGGCAACATCCTGATCTTCGAAAAGCCACATCCCGGCCCATGAACCGTCGCCGCTTCGTCCGCAATTCCCTGATGCTGGGGGGCGCTGCCCCCTGGGCTCTGGGCCGCTGGAGTCCCGTGCAGGGGGCGCTGCTCCCTCCCACCGGCGTCGACGGCGCGCGCCTGAACGCCGAGATCCAGGAGCTGCGCCGATTCGGCGGCACCCCGGATGGCGGCACGCACCGTGTCGCCTACTCGGACGAGGATCTGGGCGGTCGGGATTGGGTGCTCGCCCGCATGCGCGACGCCGGCTTCACCACCCGGGTCGATCCGGCCGGCAATCTCGTCGGCACGCTTCCCGGTACGGATGCGGATCTGCCGGCGCTGGCCGTGGGATCGCACATCGACACCGTGCCCTACGGGGGCAGTTACGACGGGACGATCGGGGTGCTGGCCGGGGTGGAGCTCGCGCGCACGCTGCACGCCGAGAACCAGCGGCTCCGCCATCCCCTGCGGCTCTACGTGTTCCAGAACGAGGAGGGGGGCAAGACGGGGAGTCGCCTCCTCATCGGAGCGGTCGAGCCGAGCGAGCTCGACATCGTCACGGCCTCGGGATTCACCATCGGCGAGGGCATCGCGAGGCTCGGGGGTGCACCCGATCCGCTGACGGCCGCCCGTGCGTCGACGGGGCCTCTCGCGGCCTTCGTCGAGCTCCACATCGAGCAGGGTGCGACCCTCGAACGCGCGGGCGTCCCGATCGGCGTGGTCGAGGGAATCGTGGGAATCCGGCGCTGGTTCGTGACGGTGACCGGCGAGAAGAACCACGCGGGTACGACGCCCATGGATCAGCGGCGCGATGCGCTGGTGGCCGCGTCGCGGATGGTCTCGGCCGTCGACGAGGTCGCTCTCCGGATCGAGGGTCGACAGGTCGCGACCGTCGGGCGGCTGGAGGTCGACCCGGGGGCGCCCAACGTCATTCCGGGATCGGTCCGGTTCACCCTCGAGATCCGCGATCTGTCGATGGAGGGCATCGAGGGCGTTCTGCGAGCGATTCAGGCCCGCGCCGAGCGGATCGCCACCGATCGAGGGGTCGCCGTCGACTTCGAACCCTTCTATCTGAGCGAGGCCGCGCCTGCGGCGGAGGGGCTCCGGCGCGCGATCGAGGGCGCCGCCGAGGGATTGGGACTCCGGCACATGCGGCTTCCCTCGGGAGCCGGCCACGATGCGCAGAGCATGGCCAAGCTCTGCCCCATGGGGATGATCTTCGTGCCGAGTCGCGGCGGGATCAGCCATGCGCCGGACGAATTCACCGAGGCCGATCAGATCACGGCCGGAGCGAACGCGCTGCTCGGCACAGCGTTGGAGCTGGATCGGGCTCTGGGTTGAGCCGCGTCACTCGGGCGCCAGACTCCGCGTACGGAGCCGGGCCATGCGCTCGGCTACGGCGGCCGGATCGGCACCGAGGTCGAAGGAAGAGAGGCTCACCACGCGGTCGCCGAGGCGAAGTCGGAGCACGGGCGGCTTCGGAAGCGTGCGGATCTCGTCCACGTGGTCCCACGGGATTCGCTCCTCTCCTCCGAGCGTGAAGCCGGCTGCCTCCAGAAGGAGCGCGGGGGCGGCACGGAAGCCGCGCGCGACGATCCGCACGCCCAGGGCCGCGAACACGGCGGCCATGACCCACGAGAACCACCGGACCGAAACGACCGAAAAGAGGAGCCGCTGAAGTCCGTCCATGCCCGAGACGTCACTCTCGGTGAGCAGGGTTCCGAGTACGGCCAGCACGACTCCAGTGGCGACGAAGACGGTACCCAGCACCCCTGCAGCCGTCCGATTCGGACGGTATTCGAGGACCTCTTCGCTGGTGCTCATGCTCTCCTCGACGGCGGCTCGCTCGACCTATCCGCCCAGGGTGCGCCGCAACCGCACTGCGGCGTCCTCGAGGTGGATGCGCGTCATCCGGTCCGGGACTCCGGTGTCGAGCCGGGCCTCGATCTCGCCGCGCAGAAGCTGCAGCTGGTCGCGAATCAGCGGGCGGATGTCGGACTGCGCGATGTGCAGGTCCGCGTTGAGCGGCGGGTCGTCGTTGTTGCCGACGCGGAGGTTGCCCGAGCGCGGCGGGCTCCAGGAGTCGGACTCGGCCTCGTGCAGCAGGTGGTGGGCCTGCTCGAGGTACGCCCGCTGCTGGTTGCGCCGATACGTGTCGATCGCGCTCCCTTCGCCCAGCTCCCGCCAGACGATCTCGCGCACGTCGTCGAGCATCTCGGTCGGCGTGTAGGTGGCGTCGCCCAGGAACGCCTGGTGCTCGATCATGCGCGCGATGCGGGCGTGGTTGAGGAAGCGCTGCACGGCGAGCTCCTGATAGGCCCGGATCCGTTCCACGGCACCGGCGTGCTCGAGCCGCCGCAGCACCTCGGGGTTCAGCGCCCACGTGGGTGTGCGCATCACGTGCTCATCGAGAAAGGCCATCGCCTGGCGCTGGTAGTCGGGCTCGATCGGGGTGTAGACCCAGCCCTCTTCGCCGTAACGCTTGGGATGGGTCCACGATCCCCCGACCGCGGCGGCCGCGTGTTCGGCGTAGCGATTCCACTGCGTGAGCGCCTGGAGGTAGTGGTTCTCCAGTTCGTAGTAGTCGTCGCCCTCGTCCAGCACCCACGGCATGAGCGAATCGACCATCACCCGCAGATTCGCCATCCCGTATTCGGCGGCCACGACCGGGTCGTCGCTGATGCCCTCGGTCATGCGGTGCGGATCCCACTCGACGTCCATGCCGAAGAGCGCCGAGGCGAAGCGAAACCACGGACGGTCCGACCGCTCGACGATCCACTGGTTGAGCGTCTCGAACTCGTCTTCGGGCGTGTCTGCATCGAGGATCGGCGTGTAGCCCCATTGGATCGCCCAGGCGTCCCAGAGTCCCATACGCCGTTCCGGCGGCACCCCGTCTCCGGGCTGCGCCACGTAGTTGAAGCGCGTGCGGCCGACCGACGAAGCGGAGTGTCCCATGCGACGCACGAAGTCGGGGTCGCGCAGGGAGTCCGGGGGGAAGACGAAGTTCGCGCGCTGGTTGTGCGGAAGCCCCACCGAGTGCGCGGTCTCGTGCGAGATGACGTACCGGATCGCTTCGCCCATCAGGTCTTCGGGCAGCTCGTCGTCCCGGTAGCGCAGGTCGTCGGCCGCGGTCGCCACCTGGCTGAGCAGCTGCCAGCGCATCCGCTCGGCGACGCCCTGGTACAGGTTGGTGTGCGCCCGGATCACCTCACCCGAACGGGGGTCGACCACGTCACCGCCCGAGTTGGCGGACCGGGTGGTGGAGGCCACGTAGCGCAGTACGGAATGGCGTGCATCCAGCAGGCTGAACTCGGGGTCTTCATCTTCGGTGGGTGCCCGCCGCACCTCGACGGCGTTGCGGAAGCCCGCCTGCTCGAAGCCGTCGTTCCACTCGAGGATGCCCGCCTCGACGTAGGGGATCCACTCTTCCGGCGTCGCCGGGTCGATGTACCACACCCACGGGTTCACCGGCTCGACCAGCTCGCCGCGGCGGAAGGCCGCGGTGTCGGAGGGCTCGAGGCGATAGCGGACCGCGTAGCGCTGCGCCCGCACGCCGTCGAAGTCCCGCGAGTAGTCGGTCTGCGCGATCGAGATGAAGCCGACGCGCTCATCGTAGAGGCGCGGCTTCATCGGCTCTTCCGGGAGCAGCACCATCGAGTGGTTCACCTCGAACGAGACCGCGCCTCCGCGCTGCGCGGAGGGTGGCTGGCCGGCGTCGTACGTCTGCACGACGCGCACCTCGACGTTGATCGGGAAGCTGCGCGACCACTCCAGCCAGCTGCGATCGGCGGCGTAGCGTCGCACCGCCATGCGCTGACGCTGCGAGGCCGGCAGTGTGAAGGCGGGCGTGTCGCCCATGTAGAGGTCGGTGACGTCGACCACGCTCGATCCGTCTCCCCGCGCTTCGATCTGGAGCGATGCCAGGATCGACGCGAAGCTCTGGTTCTCGACCGCGATGCTGACGTTGTCTTCGGGGTCGGCGGTGGTGCTGTGCGTGACCGCTCGCATCAGGATCCGGTCCATGCGGCGCTCCCACCGCACCACGACGTTGGGCGTCATGTTGGCGCCCACGTTCGTCAGCCCCTGCTGCACCCGGTGGTAGCGGCTCATGATGATCATGTCGCGGCCCAACAGGCTGTCGGGGATCTCGAACATGAGCTGGTCGCCGACCCGGTGGACGTCGAAGAGTCCCTCGTCGGTCGAGGCGCTCGAGGGGACGACCTCGTCGTACGGCGCGTCCTGGGCACGAGCCGGGGCGGCGGGCAGCAGAATGAGCGAGGCGACCATCCCGGACAGGGCGGCGAGCGAGACAGGGCGGAGTGCGTTCATGATCGGCGGCGGCAGGGGTCCAGAGCGCCGGCACACTCCGCGGCCACGGAGGCGGCGCCCGCGCGGGCACCATACCGCGGCCGAGGGGACGCCGCGAGCCCTCGAGCTTCAGTTCATCCGCAGCCGATGCACCCGGACATAGGCGATGTCCAATGCGTCCTGCCAGCGTCCCGCCAGCAGACCCTCGCGGACGTCCATGAGGGCGAATCCCGCGGGCAGCGTGAGGCGAGCGAGCGGCGTTAGGTCGTCCAGCCCGAACACGAACCACTCCTCGCCGTCGTCTGCGGCGGTGTGCCGCAGCCACAGGCGTCCGGCGTCGTCCGGCCAGATCCGGTCGAAGGCGGGCGCGTACTCGGGGACGTTGTCGACGAGCGTCTCCAACTCGGTCCGCATGCGGGCGTCGGGCTCGTCGAACCGCTCCCGAATTCGATCGCGGGCTCTCTCGACGTCGCTCTCGGTGACGAGATCGTCCAGCCCCGGGTAGCGGTGGACCCCGATCAGCGCGCCGTCCCTCGCGTCCCACTCGTGCAGCACGAAGCGGTCGTTCGGCCCGCCGAGGATCCGGTCGTGGGTGGCCGCGGCCGCGACGGTGAAGAACGCGCCGCGCGCGAAGGGCGTCTGAAAGACCGCGATCGCGCTGATGCTGCCCCCGCTCGTCTGGATGTCGATGTAGCGTTCGGGACCCGCGACCTCGAAGAAGCTCTCGTACGACCCGTCGGGCTCGAGTATTCCGTAGCGCGTGCCCGGGCGGCTGAGCCCCGTCTCGGGCAGCCCCGAGAAGCTCACGGTGGACTGACCGTAGAGGCGGTCCCGTACCAAGGTCACGTCCGACACGGCGCCCTCGGACGGGGGGATCCACCCGTGGTCGAACTCTCCGCCGACGAAGATCGACAG
>JAHHMJ010000186.1 GCA_018678395.1 Gemmatimonadota bacterium
ATCGCTTCGCAGCCGGCGGATCGCCCCTATGCGCATGTTTCTCGCTGATCGCCTCTCCCGACGTGTCGTACGGGCTTCCCTGTTCGTCGCACTCGTGTCTCTGTCCGCTGCCGACGTGGTGGCGCAGACGCCCCGCGAGATCGTCTCGAAGTCGGTGACCGTCGGTCGCGATGTGGCGGCGCTTGAGCTGCAGTTCGCCTCCGGAGATCCGCTGTCGATCGCGCTGGCGGATGGCTCGGTGACGATCGAGGGCGAGCGGGTCGGTACGTTCGAGAGCGGAGACGCGGTCGATTCGGCGTGGCGCGGCCTGCTCGGCTTCGCCGTGGCCCTCGACGACGGGCCCCTGTCCCGGGCGCTTCTCGACTGGGCGCCGCCCGAGGACATCGCCGGCGACGACGCCGAGGTCGCCGTCCTGATCGACCAGGCCCTCGAGTCGGCTCTGCAGGCGGACGCCGAGTCCCTGACCGCGGTGGTCGCGGCGCCGCGAGCGTCCTCATCGGCGGAGGTCGAGCTGCGTTCGCTGGTCTCCCTCCTGGACCGCACCGACGTGCTGTCCGGGCTGGCCGAAGCCCTCGAAGACCTCGACTTCGACGACGTTCGCCTGTCCGTCGGAGAGGACCTGATCATCGAGGCCGGTGAGGACGTCGACGCCACGGTCGTCGTGGTCGACGCGGACCTCGAGGTCGCCGGCCGGGTGCGCGGAGACGTCGTGGTCGTCGACGGTGATCTGAGGCTCGCCCCGAACGGGCGGGTCGACGGTGACGTGCGCCATGCGCACGGCACGGTGATCGATCAGGGTGCGCGCGTGGACGGTGAGGTGATCCGGGTCGAGGTCGACACCCGCGACATGGAGAGTCGCATCCGCGACGAGATCCGGGCCGAGCTGCGGGACGAGTTGCGTGCGGTCGACCGAGGGAGTCGCGAACGCGACCGCGGCGAGTCGTTCATGGGTCGGGTTTTCGGGGGCATCGGCGGCACGTTGGGCAATCTCTTCAGCGTCGTCGTCATCGCGGTGATCGGTGCGCTCGTGATCCACTTCGCGGGCACCAACCTCGACGCCGTCGCCGAAACGGCGCGGAGGACTCCCGGACGGGCCCTCGCGGTCGGAACGGCCGGGGCCTTCCTGATCCTGCCGGCCTTCGTGCTCGGCATCGTCGCCCTCGCCATTTCGATCATCGGGATCCCGGCGCTGATCCTCTGGATTCCGCTCTTCCCGGTGGCCATCGTGCTCGGTGTCGGCCTCGGATACCTGGCCGTCTTCCGCAACGTGGGCATCTGGGCGAGCCGCCAACGGTTCCCCTACATGTCGTGGGTGCGGATCACGAACCCGGTGACCCTCGTCGCCGGTGGTGCGCTCGCACTGACCGCGCCCTTCATCCTGGCCGAGCTGGTGAGCGTCTTTCCGTGGACGGGCGCCCTCGAGGTGTTGCTGCGGGTGACCGGGGTGCTGCTGTCTATGATGACGGCGCTCCTGGGCTTCGGCGCGGTGCTGCTGACGAGGGGTGGCCGCCGTCCCGAGTTCTTCGACGACGACCTCTTCGGGGTTTGGGGGACGGGGCGGCGCAGCGGCGCGTCGACCCGCTCGACCACCGAGTCCGAGGAGGACGTATGGGTCGAGATGGAGACCGCTGCCGATCAGACGGTCCACGACGTCGAGGACGCGGTCGACGAAGCGGGCGCGGACGGCGCCGAGATCGCCGACGACGAGCCCACTCCGGACTCCGAAGCCGACTCCGGGCGGCACGACGCATGACCTGCAGGCTCTCGGGAACGCCGCTCCGAGCGGCCCTCCCCATCGCCGTCGTGGCTGCTTTCGCCTCGACCGCATCGGCCACGGCGGGCCAGGACTGGCGCACCGAGACGGTCTCTCGCCAGTTCGCGGGACAGGAGCGTCTCGCGGTCGACCTCCGGCACGCGGTGGGTACGCTCCGGGTTCGACCCGCCAACACGCGGACCCTCTTCTCGATGAATCTGGCTTATGACGCCGACGTCTTCCGGGCGGTAACGGACTTCGACGGAGATCGGGTCACCCTCGGCCTCGAGGGTCGAGACCGGGATCTGCGCATCAAGAAGGGAGGCCGGACGCCCGAGATGGACGTGCGCCTTTCCCCCACCGTCGCCCTGCACCTCAGCCTCGATTTCGGAGCCGGGCGCGCGGATGTCGACCTCGGCGGACTCCGGCTTTCCGGACTCGACATCGAGACGGCGGCGTCCGAGACCCGATTGG
>JAHHMJ010000672.1 GCA_018678395.1 Gemmatimonadota bacterium
CGCGCGGACGGCGCCAGCGGGGGTGACCCCGAGCACATTCCGGCGCTGGTGCGCGCCGCCGTGGCCGCCGGGTGCGACGGGTTGTTCCTCGAGACGCATCCCGAGCCGGCCCGGGCGCCCTCGGACAGCACGAACATGCTGCCGCTGGCGCGCCTGCCCGAACTGCTCGAAGACGTCCTCGCGATCCGCGCCGCGCTCTCCGGAGAGGTGGCGCATGGCTGAGGCGAGCATGGAGGCGGCCTCCATCCCGTTCGAGATCGCCTCGCGCATCTCGCTCGTGATCTTCGACGTCGACGGCGTCCTCACCGACGCGGGCGTGTGGATGAGTGCGGGCGGACGGAAGCACGAGCGGAAGCGCTTCGACATCCAGGACGGCCTCGGCCTCAAGCTGCTCGAGTCGGCCGGCGTGAAGGTGGTGCTCGTCTCGGGGCGGGTGTCGCCGGCGACCACGGCCCGGGCGGGTGAGCTCGAACTCGAAGTCTACCAGGATGCCGGCGCCGACAAGCTGCCCCTCGTCGATCGGCTACGCCGCGAGCGCGAACTGGAGTGGGACGAGGTGGCCATGCTCGCCGATGATCTCCCGGACGCCTCGGTATTCACGCGGGTAGGGCTGCCGGCCGCCGTCTCCAATGCCATTCCGCTGATCCGCGACACGGCCCTGTGGGTCTCGACGCGCCCGGGCGGCCATGGTGCGGCCCGCGAGTTCTGCGATGCGCTCCTGAGGGCGCGCGGCGACCTGGCCCGCGTCGTCGCGACGTACGTGGACGCCCGGGGCGGGGTCGGTCTCGGTCCGGCGGGACGGGCGTGGCCGAAGGTCGCGAGCGAATGATGGACGACACCGAGCTGGTCACCGAGGGACGGCGGGTCCTCGAAGTCGAGGCTTCGTCGCTCCATGCCCTCATCGGCCGATTGGACGATTCGTTCGCGGCCGCCTGCCGCCTCGTCACCGGGGCGCCCGGCCGCATCATCGTCTCGGGAATCGGCAAGAGCGGTATCATCGCTCGGAAGATCGCCGCGACGCTGACCTCGACCGGAACCCCGGCCACCTTCCTCCACCCGGTGGAGGGACTCCACGGCGACCTCGGCATCGTCGGCACGGACGACGTCGCTCTTCTGATCAGCAAGAGCGGGGAGACGTCGGAGCTGGCCGGGCTGCTCGACTACCTCATCCGACTGGGCGTACCGGTCGTCGCGCTGACCGGCGACCCGACCTCGTCGCTCGCCCGCCACGCCGAGGTCGTGCTCGATTGCTCGGTCGCCGAAGAGGCGTGCCCGATGGACCTGGCACCGACCTCGTCCACCACCGTGACGCTGGCCCTGGGCGACGCCCTCGCGGTCGCGATCCTCCGGCTGAAGGAGTTCTCACCCGAGGACTTCGCCCGCTTCCACCCCGGAGGAGCGCTGGGCCGCAAGCTGACCGTCCGGGTCGGCGATGTGATGGTGGCGGAGGGGTATCCCGCCCTCGGCACGGACGCGGACATGCGCCGCGCCCTCGTCCCCATCGCCGAGCAGCGCGGCACGGTGCCCATCGTGGACGACCTCCGCCGCGTCGTCGGTGTAGTGACTGCCGGAGATCTGACCCGCGCCATCGAACGCTTCGAGCAACGCTGGGTCGAGGTCTCCGTCACCGAGGTCATGAACCGCGCCCCGATCACGGCGCGTCCGGACGAGCGGGGTACGGCGATCGTCCACCGGCTCGAGGAGCGCGGTGTGATGGCGGCCCCGGTCGTCGACGACGAGGGCCGGCTGGTCGGCATGGTCCACCTTCACGATCTGATGAGAGCGGGAGCGGTATGATGTTGTGGTTCGGAGCGATGCGCCCCTGGGCGCCCGGGATTGCGGCGGCGCTGGTCGCCGTCGTGTCGGCGTGCGGTGAGGTGGCCGAGGCGCCGACAGTCGATGACGACTTCATGTCGGTCGATTACATCATCATGGAGGGGATGGAGAACGTCATGACCAAGGAGGGCGTGCGCTCCGGCCTGGTCATCTCGGACTCCAGCTACATCTACGAGGATTCGTCGACGGCCCAGCTCTTCGGCGTTCGCATGACGCTCTACACGGACCCCGGAGGGGTGACGCGGTCGCAGCTCACGGCCGACCGCGGCTGGCTCAACGAGCGGACGGACGAACTCACGGCGATCGGCAACGTGATCCTCGAGATTCCCGCCGACGGTCGCCGCATCGAGACGCCCGAACTGCACTACGATCCGGTGCGGGACGAGATCTCGAGCGACTCGTCGACGATCCAGATCCTTGACGGCAGCCGCACCCGCGCGACCTGTGGTTTCCGCTCGGACCTGCAGTTCCGCAACTTCAATCTGTGCGGTCCGGTGGGTGACATCCCGAGCCGCGGTCCCGGCGGATGACGATGACCGGGCGCCGCCCACGGCGGTCCGCAGTGGCGTCCTCCCTCGTGCCCGCACTTCTCGCGGCCGGGGCGCTCCTCGCAGCGCCGGCGGTCGCGACGGCCCAGGTATCCGGGTGCAGCGTCCTTCCCGGCACCTCGAACGTGACCTCGTTCGGCACGAACTCGGGCCGCGTCACGCACATGAGCACGCCGCGACTGCGGTGCGTGGACGGACGCTACATCGAGGCCGACAGCCTCGTGCACTACGAGGTGAGCGGCTACACGAACATGCTCGGCCGCGTGGTCTTCCGGGCCGATGGCCGGGAGCTGCGGGCGGCGGAAGCGCAGTACTTCGAGAACATCGGGCGCCTCGAGGCCGAAGGGGACGTCCGGTTGCGCGAGCTCGAGCGCGGCACCGTCATCACCGGTCAGGACCTGCTCTACCTGCGCGCCGGTGTCCAGCGCCCGCAGGAGCAGCTCACGGTGACCGGCGACCGTCCTCGGGCGGTGCTCTACCCCCGGCGGGACACCCTGCGCACCCCGGACGTCGAGCTCGATTCGGTCGCACCCTACGAGATCGTGGCCGACCGCATCTACCTGGTCGGCGATCAGTTCCTGCAGGCTCAGGGCACGGTGGGCGTGGTCCGCGATTCGCTGCTCGCCTTTTCGGACTCCCTGAGCTACGACCAGGTCGGCGGCGCACTCGACCTCGTCGGGCGGCCGGCGCGCGTCGTCGAAGGCGAGCTGGACCTGAGCGGGAACCGGCTGCGCATCCTGCTGCCCGGCGACGTGATCGAGGAGGTGACGGCCCGCGAGGACGCGGTGCTCGACACGGACTCGCTCGACGTGACCGCACCCTTCATACGGATCTTCATGGCCGAGGGCGTCTTCGACCGGCTGGTGGCCTCGGTGCCGGCGGACGCCGAAGCCGACGCCGGAGTGAACCCCGCGGCCGTGCCCGCACCCACCGTCGACCCCGCACTCCCCGATTCCGCGGCGATCGACAGCGTCCCGCCGATCCGTGCGCGAGCGGTCGGGAACAGCATCACCATGGACGCCGACTCGCTCGACGTGATCGCTCCGGCCCAGAGGCTCGAGCGGATGACGGCGATCGGCTCGGCTCGCGCGGTGAGTACGGTCCGGGACACGCTCAACACGAGCGATACCCCCGAAGACATCCTGCACGACTGGATCGAGGGCGACACGGTGCGCGCCGCCTTCGCGCCGCAGGAGACCGAGGACGGCACGGACGTCAACTACGTGCTGGAGTCCCTCGAAGCCCGCCTCAACGCGCGATCGCTCTATCGGCTGGAGCCGGACTCGGTGCAGCGCGCGGACACGACCGCGTTCCGGGGTCGACTCCCGGTGAACTACACCGAGGCAGACGGGATTCTGCTGTTCTTCGCCGACGGCGAGGTGACCCGCATGGAGT
>JAHHMJ010000211.1 GCA_018678395.1 Gemmatimonadota bacterium
GTCGCTTCATACGCGATGGGTGAACGACGACGTGGAGGGACGGATGGCGGGCCTGGGTGAAGGGACGGTCGAACGGGTGTTCGTGGTGACGGCGATCGCGTTGTGGCTACTGCTGTCGGGGTGTTCGTCGGTGCCGGCCGGCGACACGGGGGCGGCCGAGGCGGCGACGGAGTCCGCGGACGTGGACACCGGCTCGATCCAGGGCGGCGCGTTCGCTTCGGGCGACTGACACCCGCGCCGTTGGAGCGCTACCTTTCCCGGCGTGGCGCTCTACCTGAGAATTCTCCGATATCTTCGGCCGCACGGCTCGCACTTCGTGCTGGCGGTCCTCGCGACCTTCGCGTACGCGGGGCTCGACGCCGTGTCGTACGTCCTGCTGATCCCCTTCGTCCGGGCGCTCTTCGCCGACGACGGGGCGGATCTGTCGGGTGCGGGGGTTCCGGCCGACGCGTCGGCGCCGATGGACCGGTTCCTCGACGTGACGGTCTACCGGATCGTGGATCTGGACGGCGATCCGCTCGCCGCGGTGCAGGGGATCATCGTCCTCATCCTCGTCGCCTTCACGCTCAAGAACGTCTTCGACTTCGTGCGTGCCTGGCTCGTGGCCCGCGTCGAGCAGGGCGTCACGCGCGACATCCGCAACGAGGTGTACGATCACCTGCTGCGGCTCGATCTGGCGTTCTTCGGACGCACGCGCACGGGTCAGATCATCTCCCGGCTGACCCACGACGTCGAGCAGTTGCGATCGCTGGTGACCAAGGAGCTGGCGAAGCTGTTGTCGTCGTCCTTCGAGTTCGTGGTCGCAGTGGTGTTCATGATGGCCATCTCGTGGCGGCTCACGCTCGCGGCCTTCGTCGTCATTCCCGGGACGATGGCGATCTGGGGACCGCTGGTGCGCAAGCTGCGCCGCGGCGACCGCCGGGTGCTCGATCTGGCCGGTGAGGTGAACTCGCACATTCAGGAGACGCTGTCCGGGATCCGGCTGGTGAAGTCGGCGGGCGCCGAGGAGTTGGAGCGGCGCCGGTTCGGAGGTCTGACCATGGACTACTTCCGGACCTTCGTGCGCACCGAGCGCTGGCGGGCGCTGGCGGGACCGCTGACCGAGCTGCTCGCGGCGGTGGGGACGGCGGTCATCCTCTGGTACGGGGCGCGCCTCGTCGTGGTCGAGCAGACCATGACCGGGGAGCTCTTCGTGGGGTTCCTCGCGCTCTCGCTCAAGCTCTACGCACCGGTGAAGTACGTGGCCAAGTTCCCGGCGGTCGTGCAACCCGGGCTGGTGGGGGCGGAGCGCGTCTTCGAGTTCCTCGACGCCCCGACCGAGATTCGCGACCGGGACGGCGCGCGGGAGCTGCAGGGGGTCACCGACGAGATCCGCTTCGACGGCGTCGAGTTCGCCTACCGTTCGGGTGAGCCCGTCCTGCGGGGGATCGACCTCACGGTGCCGCGGGGCAGCGTCGTCGCGCTCGTCGGCCCTTCCGGGGCCGGAAAGACGACGCTGGTCGACCTGCTCGGACGCTTCTTCGAGGTGGGCGCGGGCCGCATCACGATCGACGGTACCGACATCCGGGATCTGTCCGTGCGCTCGCTGCGAGACGCGCTCGGGATCGTCTCGCAGGAGACGGTCCTGTTCCACGACACGATTCGGGCCAACGTCGCCTACGGTCGGCCGGACGCGACCGACGCCGAGGTGGAGCGGGCCGCGCGCGCGGCGAACGCGCACAGCTTCATCACGGCCATACCGGGAGGCTACGCCGCCGTCGTCGGCGAGCGCGGGGCCGAACTGTCCGGCGGGCAGCGGCAGCGGATATCGATCGCTCGAGCGCTGCTTCGGGACCCGCCCATCCTCGTCTTCGACGAAGCGACCTCGGCGCTCGACACGGAGTCCGAGCGGCTGGTCCAGGACGCCATCGAGCGGCTGCTCGAAGGGCGGACGGTCTTCGTCATCGCGCACCGGCTCTCGACCGTACAGAGGGCCGACCAGATCGTCGTGCTCGAGGAGGGGCGGATCGTCGAACGGGGCCGCCACGACGAGCTTCTACGGGCGGAAGGACTGTACCGCCACCTCTACGAGCTGCAGTTCCAGACGTGAGCCGCGCAGTCACGACGCGGCACCGACTGGAGTACTTCGGCTTCCGGGCGCTGCGCGGGGTGTTTCGCCTTCTTCCCGAGTCGTGGGCGCTGGCCCTGGGCGAGGGGGTCGGATGGATCGCCGGTTCGATCTTCCGGATTCGTCGCAGGGTCGTCGCCGCGAACCTGGTGCTCGCCTTCCCGGAGCGGGACGCCCGGTGGCGTCGAGCCGTGGCGCGCGGCAGCTATCGGCATCTCGGGAGGGAAGCCGTGGCGATGTTCCGCCTCGGTTCCCGGACTCGGGAATGGGTCGAGGCAGCCACCGAGGTCGAGGGACTCGAGCCCCTGGCGTCGGCGGTCTCGGCGGGCCGGGGCGGGATCGTGGTGACCGGGCATCTCGGATCGTGGGAGATGGGCGGCGCCGCGATCGCGGTCCGCGGTATGCCGGTCGACGCGGTCGCCCTCGTGCAGGCGAACCCGCTCTTCGACCGCGACCTGGTCGCGACTCGGGAGCGCCTCGGCATGTCCGTAGTCCGGCGCGGCGACGCCTCGCGGGCGGTGCTGCGATCCCTGCGCGCGGG
This sequence comes from Gemmatimonadota bacterium, assembly GCA_018678395.1. GTDB lineage: Bacteria > Gemmatimonadota > Gemmatimonadetes > Longimicrobiales > Gaopeijiaceae > Gaopeijia. The sequence goes on from JAHHMJ010000211.1 coordinate 2,649, forward strand.
CCGTGTCCCGGCGCTCGTCGCCGACCAGAACGCACGCAACGCGCCGCTCTTCGTGCCGTTCTTCGGGGTGGCGGCCGCCACCTTCCGCGGGCCGGCGCTCTTCGCCCTCCGATCCGGTGCCCCGCTGTTCGTGGGGCTCTGCGTGCGCAGCTCGCGCCGGCCGCAGCGCTACCGCGTCGTGATCCGGGAGGTCTCGGTGCCTCTCACCGACGATCTCGAGGCCGACGTGGCGCGACTCACCGAGGCCTGGGTCGCCGCACTCGAACAGGGGGTCCGTCGCGACCCCGAGCAGTACTTCTGGCAGCACAAGCGGTGGAAGACCCGACCGCCGTCCGAGATCGAAACGGAATCGACCGCGATCGGGTACCACCCGTGATCCGCTCTCACACCGTGGACTGAAGCCTCGTGATCTACATCTGCCTTCCTGTACACGACGAAGCCTCGACCGTGGGGCCGTTGATGTGGAAGCTGCGCCGCACTCTGACGGACCCGGACTTCCGCAGGGACTTCCGCATCATGGCGCTGGACGACGCCTCGACCGACGGGACCGGCGACGTACTCGAGCGGTACCGCTCCGCGCTGCCGTTGACCGTGATCCGGTCGGACGAGCGCCTGGGCTACGGCCGTGCGGTCGATCGTCTGCTGCGCGCCGCCGCCGAGGAAACGCCCTATCCGAAGCGGGACGCTGCCGTCGTTCTTCAGGCGGACTTCACCGACGACCCGTCCTTCGTGGTCGACCTGATCAAGGCGATCGAGGGCGGGGCGGACATCGTCTCCGGCGTGGGCGGACTCCCCGACGAGCCCGCGCCGCGCGGGCTGCGCTGGGCGCGCCGCGCGGCCCCGTGGGTCCTTGGCCGGGTGCATCGCGACGCACCGGTAGCGGACCCGCTGTGCGGATACCGGGCGTATCGGCTCATCGTGCCCCGCAAGGCGCTGCGCGACGACGAACCGCCGCTGTGCACGTCTCGCGAACCGTGGGCGGCGAGCCTCGAATTGCTGGCGCGCCTGACCCCGCACGCTCGGCGGGTCGAGGAAGTGCCGCTCGCGATGCAGTACCGCCTTCTGGCGCGGCCCTCCCGCTTCAAGGCCGTCCGGGCGCTGCGCGAACTGCTGCGATTGAGGGGCGGCAGCCCCTGGGCGACCCCGGCCGAGGCCGCCGAGGCGTGAAGATCGACCGGAAGGTGCGCCTCAGAGCCGTGTGGCTCCTGATCATCCCCTTCTTCTGGTTCGCCCGGCCGAGCCCGACCCTGCTCGTCGTGGGCCTCGGGCTCGCCGCCGCGGGTCTGGCGGTCCGTGCCTCGGCCGCGGGCTTCATCCACAAGGATCGCGTCCTGACGACCACGGGGCCCTACGCGCGGACCCGGAATCCCCTCTACCTCGGCAGCTCCCTTCTGGGAATGGGCATCACGGTCGCGGGCGGTCGCTGGCAGTTCGTCGCCGCCTTCCTGCTCTTCTTCGCGGTCGTCTACCATCGGACCATCCGACACGAGGCCGAACAGCTCGAGCAGGCCTTCGGTGACGCCTATCGCGCCTATGCGGCGGCCGTCCCTCTCTTCCTGCCCCGGCTCACGGCCTGGCGCGGACCGGATGCCGATTCTCCGGCCGGCTTCTCCCTGGAGCGGTGGCGGAGGAACCGGGAGTACGAGGCACTGCTCGGGGCCGCCGCCGGCTTCACCGGGTTATGGCTGCGGATGATCTTCGGCTAGAGCCCTCCGGCCGTCGACCCGCCCGCCGTCGATCAGCCGTTCGGGTATCGCTCCAGCGCGAGCCCGATCTTCTCGACGACCGCGTCCACGGTGACGCGCGTCATTCCGTCCCGGTACTCCGGGCTCACCGGGTAGGCCTCGCCCTCGAACGCGGCGTAGCCGTCGACGACCAGGTCCTGGTAGCGGCGCCACGGGCCCGTGCGCTTGGGATTCGTGTAGCCGTACAGGCCGACGACGGGGGTCTCGAGGGCGCGTGCGATGTGGAGCGGGCCGGTGTCCGGACTGATGGCCAGCGCGCTCCCGTCGAGAAGCCACACGACCTTTCTCAGGTCGTTCCCAAGGGTGTCGATCACCGAACGCGCCCGGGTCAGGGAGAGGGCCTCGTCGGCGATCCGGCGCTCGACCGCGGACGGGCCACCGACGAGGACGGGCTGCATCCCGAACTCGTCTTCGAGCGCTTCGAGGACGCGGGCGTAGCCCTCGGGGGTCCAGTTCTTCCGCTCCTTGCTCGTACCGACCACGACCGCACAGGCGGGCCGGTCGAGGTTGCCGAAGAACGCGGCCTGAGACCGACGCTCCTCGTCGGAGATCGGAATGCCCCACTCGGCGGGATGCGGGTCGAGACCCAGGTGCTCGAGAAACTCGAAATACTGGTCCTGGACGTGGCGCTGGCCGTGATACGTGACCCGCTCGTTGGTGAAGAGCCAGTTCATGTCGCGGGCCCGATGCCGGTCGAAGCCGAGCTTGACGCGGGCCGGGGCCAGGCCCGTCAGCACGCCCGCCTTGAAGTACACCTGCAGACCGAGGACCAGGTCGTAGGGCTGCTGGGGATACTGGCGGGAGAGGTCGCGGAAGCCCTCCCACGCGTCGACGCCGCGGCGGCGGTGGAAGAGCAGGAAGTCGTCGATCGCGGGGTGGTCCGCGACCAGGCGGTGGGGAACCGGTTGGATCACCCACGTGATCCGGCACTCGGGCCAGTGACGCTTGAGTGCGTTGGCCACCGGCAGCACGTGCACCGCGTCGCCGATCGCCGACAGCATGACGATGCAGATCCTGCGGGGTGGACCCTCCGGAAAGAGGGTCTGCCAGCGCGGACGTTCGCTCACGAGGTGCCTCCGGTCGCGTTGCGGAACGCGGTCCAGCCACGCTCGCCGAGGGCTACCCCCCGGATGGTTTCGAACTTGCGCAGGGAGCGCGTCAGGCGAGCCGCCATCGGTGCTACCGAGATCGCGCGGGCCGTGACCCGGGCGCGATCGAGATCGAGTACCTGGACCGCCGGACCCTCGGGGCCCGCCGTGACGAGGAAGTTCTTGGCATTGAGGTCGGGATGATAGATGCCCGCCTCGGCGAGGCGCCGTGCGAGGCGTCCCGCTTCGGCCAGTGCTCCCGCCCGATGCGCCTCGTCGGGTGGGCAGTCCGGGGTGGGCGCTTCACGTTCGAAGAGGAAGCGGGCCAGATCCACGGAATCGGGAACGTACGCGGTCACCAGGTCCGCCCGATACCAGAGCGTGCCCGTCGGGTACAGAACGCCCGCCTCGACCCGAGGCGTCGGGATGCCTTTCGCGCGGGCCGCATCCGAGGCGCGGGCCTCCAGGTGCGCGCGGGAGCGTCCGCGTCGCAGGTAGCGGTCGTGGAGTACGCCGGCCATCCAGCCCCCTCGCAGGTAGCGGCGAACCGCGACCCTGCCACCCTCGGCAGGAGCGGCCACGACCCAGACCGTACCCCGCCCCTCGAGCGCCTCGCCGGCCGAGTCGTGGCGCCCGGCCCGCTCCAGGGTGCCCCAGCGACCCAGCGCGTTCTCTACCCAGGCCGCCATCTCCGGCCTCGCGAAACCGTGCGCGCCGACCGCGCTCACCCCCTCGAACCCCCCCGGGATTCTCATCGGCGACCTCCGAGAGCCCGGGCGGCGGCGGCCGTCACGTCGGCGACCGTGATGCGTTCCATGCGCCCGTCCCGCGGGTCGTAGCGCGACGCGTCGGGGGCTTCGCCGGGGTCGGTGTATCGGTCGACGACGAGGTCGTGATCGCGACGCCACGGCCCCACTCGCCACGGATTCGTATGGCCGAAGAGCCCCACCACGGGGGTGTTCAGCGCGTGGGCGATGTGAAGCGGACCCGTGTCGGGACTGATGAGGAGATCGACCCCCGCGACACGCGTCATCATCCGCCGGACCGAATTCCCCAGCGCGTCGACGACGGGGACCCCTGCGCTCCGAATGGCGTCGGCCGCTTCCCGTTCGCGCTCCGACGGGCCGCCGACGAGCAGGACCGTGGCCCCGAAGTGCTCGATCAGAGCCCGCGCCAGGGCGGGGTAGCGTGCGGCGGGCCAGTCCTTGTGGCGGTTGGCGGTCGCCAGGACGAGGCCGACGATCGGTCCACCGGTGACGGCGCGGACGCGGGTGAAGAAGGCGGCCGCCTCGGTGCGTTCCTCGGGCGTGAAGGTGATGTCCCATCCGACGGGTGCCGAGGTCGGGATCCCGAGGGGCTCGCGGAAGCGCAGGAAGAGGTCCTGGGTGTGCTGCCAGGGTCCCTCGGATAGCGAGAGGGTGTTGAAGAGCGACGCGCCGTCGCGCGTTTTGGAGGGCGGGAGGCCGATGCGTACCGGGGCCCCCGTCAGAAGACTGGCGACGGCGCCCTTGATGTACCGCATCAGGTTCAGCGTCAGATCACAGGGTCGCGACCGGAACGCGTCGTGCAGTCGGCGAGCCCCGGCCACGCCCGCCTTCTTGTCGAACACGACGACCCGGTCCACCGCCGGGTGATTCCGGACGACCTCCGCGGGAGCCGCCTCGGCGACCCAGACCACTTCCCGCGTCGGATCCTGGTCCTTGAGGTCGCGCGCGAGTGGGAGGCCGTGCACGACGTCGCCGATGCCGGTGAGGAGCACGATGCCCACCCGCCGGCTGCGCGCCGGGTGCAGCAGTCCGGTCATTCCGGCGCGTCGGGACCGGCTGGTTCGCCCTCCAGGAGAAACAGTCCCGGGCCCTCGAAGGTGCGTCCCTTGACCTTCAGCCGGAAGCGGTACTCGCCGGGGGTTTCGAAGACGACTTCCTCCATGGGTTGTACCAGCCGGGTGCGGGCGCGAGGGCGGTCCTCCGGGACGCGCGCCACCTCGGTCCCGCCGCGCACGGCGAAGCTCGTCGTCTCGCCGTCGGGCCTGTACAGCTCGACCGTGAAGTCGTAGCGACCGTGGTCTCCTCGATCCCATTCCAGTACCAGGAGCAACACGAGGTCGTGCTTCGCGGGAAACCCCGGCGCCGACAGCGCGTGGTACTGCCCCCGCACGTCGATACGGCCCCACTCGTCGACGCGGGCGGCATCACAGATCAGGAAGGACTCGACGTACACGGGGATCGGGGGTTCGAGGGAGGGAGTCGCGATCGAGGACGGCTCAGGGCGTGCCCCAACCGCCGCCCCCGGGCGACCGGACGCTCACGATATCGCCGGCGCGGGCATCAAAGGTAACCTTTCCGGGCAGCGGGTTCTCGGTTCCGTCGCGGATCAGGACGTTGGCCCCCGGAGCGCCGTTCTCGCCGCCCGCGAACCCGCTGGGGCCGGCGAGCCGCCGCTCGGTGAGCAGTGTGACCTGTGCGTCCCCGACGAGCTCGAGATCGCGGCGCAGCCCGTCCCCTCCGGGAGCCCTGCCGGCCCCGCCCGAGCCGCGGCGGATCGAGTAGTGCACGACCCGGAAAGGATAGGCGTGCTCGAGCGCCTCGATCGGTGTGTTCAGCGAGTTGGACATGTGGACGTGGACCCCGGAGAGGCCGGGACCGCCCGGTCCGCCGCCCATCCCCCCGCCGACGGTTTCGTAGTAGGCGAAGGGCTCCCCGCTCCGGGGGTCGATCCCGCCGATCGTGGTGTTGTTCATCGTGCCCTGGCTCAGAGCGGGCACGCGATCGGGAAGGGCGCCGGCCAGCGCCCGGAAGAGCGCATCGGTGATGCGTTGACTGGCCTCGACGTTGCCGCCCGCCACGCTGGCCGGGGGTCTGGCGTTCACGATCGAGGCTTCGGGCAGTACCCAGTCGACGCAGCGCAGCGAGCCTCCCCCCGCGGGAAGAGACACGCCGAGCAGGTCCTCGACGACGCAGCGCAACACGTACCGGGTGGCCGACGAGGTGATGGCGGCGACCGCGTTGACTCCTCCCGGCACCTGCGGCGACGAGCCGGTGAAGTCCACGGTCGCACGGTCGCCGTCGACCTGCAGGCGGACGCGAATCGGGATCGGACCCGTCCCGAACCCGTCGTCCTCCAGGGCGTCCTCCCCCTCCCACCGTCCATCGGGAATGGCACGGATCCCCGCTTCGAGCAGACGGTCCGCGTAGTCGATCAGGTCCGCCATCGCCGTGCGCACGGCCGCCGTGCCACGGGATCGGGCCATTTCCAGCAGCCGGGTACGGCCCGTGTGGAGGGCCGCCCGCTGCGCGTCGAGGTCGCCCGCCCGCTCCTCCGGCGTTCGCACGTTGGCGAGGATCAGCCGTCGGAGATCGGTGTCCTCGACACCCTCCCGGATCCAACGGACCGGGGGGATGCGCAGCCCCTCCTGGACGATCTCGCGGGCGAGCGGCATCGAGCCCGGGGTGATGCCGCCGACGTCGCTGTGATGCGCCCGCGCGGCGACGTAGCCCAGCAGCTCGCCGTCGGCGTCGTGCACCGCCTGGACCGTCGTGATGTCCGGGAGGTGGGTACCCCCACGGAACGGATCGTTGAGCACGGCGACGTCCCCGGGAGCGAGCGAGCCGAGTTCGTCCAGCGCCGCGGTGACCGACATCGGCATGGCGCCGAGATGTACGGGCATGTGGTCGCCCATGGCGACCGGTCGCGCTCGGGCGTCGAACAGCGCGCAGGAGTAGTCCCTCCGCTCCTTGATGTTGGGGGAGTAGGACGCCCGGCGTAGAGCGGCTCCCATCTCCTCGGCGATCGCCTGGAAGAGGTGCCGAAATACCTCGAGCGTGACCGCGTCGGGGGGTGCGGGGGAGTCGGGTCGGGAGGCCATGGCAGAGGAGGGGTGGCAGGTTGGCCGGCGCACGGCTTGGGGTTACATTACCACGCTGTGAATCAAACGCCTCGCGTCGCCGGAAGGGACGCTTCCCGCCGAGGGGATCGCCTCCGCCGGGTCGAGGTCGACAACATATCTTCAGGAGGCTGCTCGTGCAGAAGGAGAAGCTGATGGATCGGGCTCGGGACGAGCTCTTCAGCCACATCAACCGCTGCGGCGTGCTCCAGGCCACGGCGGACGACCAGAAAGTCTGGATGGACGAGACCATCGATTACCTCGCGGAGCGGTATCCCGACCTCGGCGACGTCGATCTCGACCAGCTGCACGCCGTCGGCATGCGGTTCTGCGCCCCGGCGCTCAACCACGGCTCTACCAGCACGGCGAAGACCCGCGGCAGCGCAAGCGTCGCGTAAGCAAGATACGGTAGTCGATCGGCCCGGCTCGCGCCCTGCCTTCATGTGGGGGCAGCTCGCGACCCCGGACGATACGAGCGGGCCCGAAGAGGTTTTGAAGCCTCTCTTCGGGCCCGCTCGTATTGCACGATGGGGTACGCCTTTTCTACGGAGGACGTGGACCCTATACTGTGGCGCTTTCGGCGCGCCCCCCGGTCCTCCCAGCACGCATTTTCATGTCAGCAGGTTGGCACACGCAGGAACCCGCATCGTCCGAGGGGATCCCCCTCCAGAAGGGGTCGAAGGCCCTCTTGAAGGCGTACTACGCGAACGCTCACCTTCCGTCTCCGATGGGCGGTTTCCTCGAGCCGCTCAGCGTCCGCCAGGAGTCGAACGGCGCGGGGACGATTCTGCTCGAGTGCTCGTCGTCGTCGCTTCGCTTCGAACTCTCGGTTCCCAAGGCGAACCGTGCGGAAAAGGCCAAGGTGAAGGCCGCTCAGGAGGCGGGCGACGTCCCGCTCTGCCCGCGGCACGAGGATCCCGTTCAACGCTTGCAGCGTATCGGCGGGCACCTGGTTTGCCCGCGTTGCGGCGTACGATTCGGGCGCCCGATCTGAACCGGGGCGCCACCCTCGGGTGACGACTCCCGGTCGGCTCGCCAGCGACCCGCGCCGGCCCCTTTCTCGTCCCGAATTCATCTGGTACCTCCCCGGAACGGGGGTTAGATTCGCGATAGGAGCCCCCACCGGACGTTCCCGCTACCGAGACGCTGCCTATGGCCGAGGGATTCCTCAGTTC
>JAHHMJ010000536.1 GCA_018678395.1 Gemmatimonadota bacterium
ATCCGAGCACCCTCGGGCGCTCCCCCGACCGGAAGATCGGGGGCACCCTCCACTGGGTGGCCGCCACCGGCGCGGTCCCCGCGGAGTTCCGCCTGTACGATCGCCTGTTCTCCGTTCCGGATCCCAACGACGTGCCCGAAGACGGGGACTTCACGGATCACCTGAACCCCGACTCGCTGACCACCCTGAACGGGTGGGTGGAGCCGTCGCTCGTGGAGGGCGTTCCCGGAGTGCCGGTGCTGACGGCCCCCGCACCGGAGTCGCGGGTGCAGTTCGAGCGCCTCGGGTACTTCGCGCGAGATGCCGACTCGACGCGCCGGAAGCCGGTCTTCAACCGCATCGTTCCGCTGCGCGACACGTGGAAGAAGCGTGCCGCCGAGGGGGGGGCACCGAAGGGGCACACCGCGGCCGAGGGCCGGCCTCGCTCCGACGAGGACCGGGCGCCCGCACCCGTGCCGGTGTACCAGACCGACCAGGATCGCATCGCAGGCGAGCGGACCGCGGCCCGGGAGGTCGATCCGGAGTTGGGCCGTCGCTTCGTCGCCTACCAGGACGCGCGGGGGTTGTCGACCAAGCAGGCGGACCTGCTCACGGCCGACCGAGCCGTCTCGGACTTCTTCGAGGCCGCCGCCGCCGCTGCGGAAAGCGACTCCGACGCCGCCGCGTGGATCGTCAACGACCTCCAGGGGCTGCTGCCGGGCGGGGGTGTTGCGGGACTGCCCGTCGACGGGAGCACCGTGGGCCGGCTGGTTCGGCTCGTCCTCGACGGCGGTGTCTCGCGCAGGGCGGCCAAGGATGTGCTCGCGGAACTCGTGCGCGACGGTGGCGACCCCGAGGCGATCATCGAACGGGACGGCCTGGCTCCCCTCGACGACGAGGCCGCATTGCGTGCCGCCGTTCAGGCCGTCCTGGCCGAGTGGCCGGACAAGGTGGTCGCCTACCGGGCGGGCCGAACCAACCTGATCGGGCTCTTCATGGGCCAGGTCATGAAGGCGACCGAGGGGAGGGCCGACCCCCAGGCGGTACGAACCCTGCTCGTCGAACTGCTCGGCGGAGAAGCGTCGTGACGTCCGAGACGATCCGGGTCCGGTTTCCGCCGTCGCCCACCGGGTATCTGCATGTCGGTGGGGCTCGTACGGCGCTCTTCAACTGGCTGCTGGCCCGACAGCGGTCCGGGGTGCTCGTCCTGCGGATCGAAGACACGGACCGGGATCGGTCCAGCGAAGCCCACACCCGGGCCATCCTCGACGGCATGACCTGGCTGGGCCTGGATTGGGACGAGGGGCCCTTCTTCCAGAGTGACGGTGTGGAGCGTCACCGCGCGGCCGCGCTCCGGCTGCTCGACGACGGCAGGGCCTACCACGACTTCTCGGACCCGGGCGAACTCCGCGAAGAGGCTGCTCGTCGCGGCGTGGGCCACCCGTCGGCGATCGCCCGCGAGTGGGCCGACGCCACGGGTGTGGACGCCGCGCGTGAGCGGGCCGCCGCGGGGGAGCCGCATGCGATCCGGCTGCGCATCCCCGCCGGCGAAACGGCGTGGGACGATGCCGTCCATGGACGCATGAGCTTCGCCAACCGCGATCTGGACGACTTCGTGATCCTGCGCTCCGACGGATCGCCGATCTACAACCTGGCCGTGGTGTGCGACGACGCGGAACAACGCATCACCCACGTCATCCGGGGCGACGACCACCTGTCGAACACGCCCAAGCAGATCCTGCTCTACGAGGCCCTCGGCTGGCCCGTGCCGACCTTCGGGCACGTGCCGATGATTCTCGGACCCGACGGCAAGCGGCTGTCGAAGCGCCACGGCGCCACGGCGGTGGCCGACTACGAGGCCCACGGCATCCTGCCCGATGCGATGGTCAACTTCCTCGCGCTCCTCGGCTGGAATCCGGGCGATGAGCGCGAGGTCATGGATCGCGCCGAGCTGATCGAGGCGTTCTCGATGGACCGCGTGCAGAAGAAGAGCGCCGTCTTCGACACCGACAAGCTCGAGTGGCTCAATGGGCGCTACGTGGCGGGTCTGCCGCTCGCGGCGCTCGTGCCGAGCGCCCTCGATCGCCTCGAGGCCCGCGGGTTGGGCCCCGACCGCTGGGACCCCGAGGCGCCGGGTCCGGAGGACGAAGGGTTCGGGGCTCTCCTGCAGCTCCTCCAGTCGAGGGCGCGCACCATCGAGGATCTGGCCGAGCAGGCGGAGCCGTTTCTGGTCGCCGAGCCGGAGCTGGAGGCGGCCGCGACCCGGAAGCACTGGGCCAGGGACCCCGCGGCCACGGCGGAGGGACTGCGCGCGCTCTGGGCGGCTCTGGACGCGGGCTCGTGGGAGGAGGAGCCGCTCGAGGTCCGCCTCCGCGCCTGCGCCGAGGAGCGAGGCGTCGGCGCGGGGAAGGTGATCCACCCGCTCCGGGTCGCGCTGACCGGGCGGACGCGGAGTCCCGGGATCTTCGAAGTACTGGCGTGGCTGGGCCGTGATCGAGCCGAGCGACGGGTTCGGCGGGCCCTGTCGATCCTCGAGGAGCCAGATGTTTTCCTTTCTTGACACGGATTCCGGCGCAAGATTAGTCTAGCCCTTCCGTTCCAGCCGGGCGTACGCATCGACGGCGCTCTTTCGGCGCGCTGCGCCGCCGCTCGGCTCCAATGCACCTGCCCGCTTCACAGCATGGAGTCCCGATGGCCCTGGCCATGACCGACATCGAGCGGAAGATCCTGGATTTCATGGTGAACTACCTCCGGTCGAACACCTACCAGCCCTCGATTCGGGAGATCGGACAGCGGTTCGGGATCAAGAGCACGAAGACGGTATCCGAGCACCTCCAGGCCCTGGCCGACAAGGGATTCCTCGAGCGCGACCCGTCGCGTTCCCGCGGGGTCCGCATCCTCGGCATGGATCTGCACCCCGAAGCGGTCACGCTGCCGTGCTTCGACGGGCTTCCCACCGATCGGCTCGCCGCCGGTCCGGCGCATGCCCCGAAGCAGATGACCCTCGATCGCCGACTCGCGGGGGCCAAGGGCAGCTTCATGGCCCGGGTGCGCGGCGACGAACTCGCGGTGCTGGGAGTGGGCGAGGGCGATTGGGCCATTCTCGAGCCCGCCGAATTGACCGACGTTCTCGACGGAGAGGTCGTCGCCGTCGAGGTCGGTGGCACGCCCGCGGCCTATCGGCGCGTGTCGCGCAACGGGCGCGGTGTCTACGTGCAGGGTCTGCGGGCTTCGGACGCGGCGCTTCTCATCGAGGAGCCCGGTAGCATCCGCGTCGTCGGACGGGTCGCGGGCTTCGTTCGCCGCTTCGACGGTCCGGCCGCCCCGGCGAGCCTCACCGCCCACTGACCCCTCGGGGCCGCGGGCCCGACGTCGTGCGTTCCCCGCCGTCGACCGATCCCGTCCAGACGGGGGACCGCGCGTTCATGGCGCGGGCGCTCGAACAGGCGCGCGCTGCGGCCGAGATGGGCGAGGTTCCGGTCGGGGCCGTTCTCGTTCGGGACGGTCGGGTCGTCGCCGAGGGTCACAATCGCACCATGACCGACGCCGACCCGACCGCGCACGCCGAGGTGGTCGTGTTGCGGAAGGCCGCACGGGACCAGGGCGATTTCAGGCTCGAGCGCACCACCCTGTACGTCACCCTCGAGCCCTGTGCCCAGTGCGCCGGCGCGATCGTATTGGCTCGCGTGCCCCGGGTGGTGTTCGGCGCCTCGGATCCGAAGTCGGGAATGGTCGGGTCGCTCGGCAACCTGCTCCAGCATCCGCGACTCAACCATCGGTCGGCGGTGACGCGCGGCGTGCTCGGTGAGCCTGCGGGTGACCTGCTCCGACGCTTCTTCCGCGCCCGCCGGTGAAGCTCGCGCTGTACAACACCAACCCTGCGTGGGGCGGTGGAGAGCGGTGGTTCCTGGACGCCGCGAGCGCCCTCGAGGCCCGGGGGCACGAGGTGGTGCGCATCGGGTCGCCCGGCACGCCGCTCTTCGACCGGTGGGGCCGCAACGCCCGCACGGTGAGCGATGCGCTTCGGGCGCGGGGCAGCGCACTCCCGGACCTCGTGCTCGCGAACAGCGGCCGCGAGGTCCGCACCGCGCTGCGGACGCTGTCGCGGTCGGCTCAGACGCGCATCGTTCTGCGCCGCGGAATCGACCGTCCGCTGCGCGACAACTGGGTCCGGCGCCGATCGTGGCGCCGCCTGTCGGGAATCCTCGTGAACTCGGATGCGACCGGGCGGACCGTGCGAGAGGCGCTGCCCTGGTTCCCGGGGGATCGGATTCGGCGGATCTACAACCCGGTGACCCTCGAGGCGCGGCCGAGACGGACCGACTCGTCCGCCTTCGACATCGGCGCCGTGGCGAGGCTGGTGCGGCAGAAGGGGATCGACGTGCTGCTCGAGGCGCTCGCCCGCGCGGAGACGACCCCGGCCTGGCGGCTCACGATCGCCGGTGATGGGGCGGAGCGTGGGGCCCTGGAGGAGCAGGCGGCGCGACTCGGGCTCGCCGACCGCGTGGAGTTCCGGGGTCATGTCGACGATGTGGCGCGGTTCTATGCCGGCCTGGATCTCCTGGTGGTCCCGTCGCGCTACGAGGGCTTCGGCTTCGTCGCGGTCGAAGGCGCCCTTGCCGGTCTCCCGGTCATCGCCAGCCGGGTGAGCAGCCTTCCGGAGGTGGTGGCGGACGGCACCACCGGACGCCTCGTGCCGCCCGAGGATCCGTCGGCGCTCGCCGCGGCGATCGAGGCGGTCGCGGAAGACGTGGATCTCGCGGCGCGCTACGGGCAGGCGGGGCGGGAGCGGGCGCGCCGAGCGTTCTCGGCCGACCGCCTCTACACCGAGCTGGAGGCGTTTCTGGGCGAGGCCGCTCGGTGGCTCCCGGTCCGGGACTCGCACAGGGCGTAGCCCGAGGCTAGTCGGCCAGTGCGTCCGGATCGCTGCGATCGGCCGCCGCGGCCGGGTCCCTCGGGACGCCCCGCCGCTCCAGGTCCCAGAGCTTGGCGTACTTGAGGAAGACCGAGGTCGCAGTGCTGAGCGCCACGACCAGACCGGGCACGCCGTCCAGAACGCCCCGCTGCGGCACCATCTTCTTGACGAACGCCAGTGGGGGCCGGAAAGCGACGTCGATCCACCCGGCGCGGCGGCCGCGGGCGTGGAGGGTCTCGGCGGCGAGCGTACTGTAGCGATTCAGCTTCGCGACGTGGTGGGCGAGGGTGGCGTAGGGGTGGTGCAGAAGACCGCAGGTGAGCTGACCGACGGGGCCTTCCACGACCACACGTTCGTGGACCTGGCCCCCGACCCACGCGGCCCAGCGGCGATCGTAG
>JAHHMJ010000101.1 GCA_018678395.1 Gemmatimonadota bacterium
GGCTTCAGCCGCCGTGGCGGCGGAGCATCTCCTCTTGAAGCTCCTCGCTGGCGAAGATCGCCACCTCGACGCGGCGGTTCGCCTGACGTCCGGCATCGGTCTCGTTCGAGTCGACCGGCTCGGACTCACCGAGGCCCGTGGCCTCGACGCGCTCGGGCGAGATACCCTGGGTCAGGAGGTACGTCCGGGCGGCATTCGCCCGCCGCTCCGAGAGCGCCTGGTTGTACTCGTCCGTACCGCGGCTGTCGGTGTGTCCCACGACGAGGACACGCGTGCCTTCGTACTCCGTGAGGCTGGCGCCGAGATCGGCGAGGTTCGCCCGGGCTTCGGATCGTAGGGCGTCGGAGTCGAAATCGAAGAGGATGCCGGAATCGAAGGTCACCTGGATCCCCTCACCTACGCGCTCGACCTCGGCACCGGGGAGCTCGTCCTCCAGCTCCTCGGCCTGCCGATCCATCCGGCGACCGATCGCGGCTCCGGCGGCTCCACCGACAGCCGCACCCAGAATGGCACCGACCGCGGTCGAACCCCCGGTGGCATCGGCGATCACGGCACCGAGAACCGCACCGGTCGTGGCGCCGCCCGCGGCGCCTCTCTGTGTGTTGCTCAGCCCCGAGCACGCCGAAGTGACGAGCACGCCGACGGCTAGAACGAGGCCGAGCGCGGCCCGCGAGGGCGACGAAGCGGAGTGTCGCATGTATGTCCATCCTGATGTGGAAGCGAAGAAGGGTCGATGCCCTTCAGTGCAAGCCGGATGCCAATCCCGGAGTCTTGACGACTGGTACCCCAGTAAACAGATTTAGGCTCACCTAAAAATGCCCGCCATGGTCGATCCGCGTCTCGCCCTGCTCGTCTTCGCCGTCGGTCTCCTCTTGACCGCGCTTCTCTTCCGCCCGCGCCACGGGTGGGTGCTTCGGCTCGTGCGTCGCCTGCGCACGGGAGAGCGTGAGGCTCTAGAGGACGCTCTGAAGCACCTCTACAAGAGCCGGCGCAGCGGTGCCGTGGCCTCGCTGGAGAGCCTCGCCGGCGCCCTCGAGGTGCCGCGCTCCCGCGTGGTCCGCATCATGGAGTCGCTGGCGACCCGGGGGCTCGTCCGCGCCGACGACCCGCTGACCCTGACCGACACGGGCAGGGTCTACGCCCTCCAGATCATCCGTACCCACCGACTCTGGGAGCGCTTTCTCGCCGACCGGACGGGCACGGCCCCCGGTGACTGGCACGACCGCGCGGAGATGCGGGAGCACGAGATTTCACCCGCTCAGGCCAACCGGATCGCAGCCAGCCTCGGCTTCCCACGATACGATCCCCACGGCGACCCCATCCCGACCGCCGCGGGTGAGATCCCCGAACCCGAGGGCATTCCCCTGCCCTACATGGCCTCCGGTGCCTCGGCCACCGTCATCCACGTCGAGGACGAGCCGCGGGAGCTGTACGATCGCCTCGTCCCGCTGGGGATCTCCCCGGGCACGCGTCTCCTGCTCCGGGAGAGTCGAGACGGACGCCTCCGTATCGAGACGGACGGCCGGGAGATCGAGCTGGATCTGGCCACCGCGGGGAATGTGACGGTGCGCCCGCACGAGGGCGCAGAGCCGGTGCCGCCATCGACCTACGTGGAGACGATGCTCACCCTGGAGGATCTGGCGCCCGGCTCCGAAGGAGTCGTCGTCGGTCTCGCCCCCGCCTGCCAGGGCACGCAGCGACGCCGCCTGCTCGACCTCGGGGTCGTACCCGGGACGCGGATCCGCTCGGAGCTGCCGAGCGCATCGGGCGATCCGACGGCGTACGAGATCCGAGGCGCGCTCATCGCCCTCCGCCGTGAGCAGCAGCGTTGGGTGCGGATCGTGCCCGCGCAGGAGCAGGCCGCCTGATGGGCGTACGTCTGCCCACCCTGCCCTCGGGCTCCAGCGTCGCCACGCATCGGGCGGACAACCTGGCCCGCCTCGGCCTCGAGCCCGGACGCTGGGACTACCTCGTAGCGCTCGCCGGGAATCCCAACACGGGTAAGAGCACGGTCTTCAACCAGCTGACCGGCCTCCGCCAGCACACCGGGAACTGGCCCGGCAAGACCGTGGTGCGCGCCGAGGGTCTGTACACGCACGAGGATCACCAGGTGAAGGTGGTGGACCTGCCGGGCACGTACTCGCTGCAGGCGGGCAGTACCGACGAAGAGGTCGCACGGGATTTCATCCTCTTCGGTCGCCCCGACGTCACGGTCGTGGTGGTCGACGCGACCCGGCTCGAGCGCAACCTGAACCTCGTGCTCCAGGTGCTGGCGATCTCGCACCGCGTGGTGGTGTGCCTGAACCTCATGGACGAGGCCCGACGCCACGGCATCACCATCGACGTCGGGCGACTGGAGAAAGAGCTCGGGGTGCCCGTCGTCCCGGTCGTCGCTCGGGCCGGCGAGGGAATGGACGCCCTGGTGGCCGCGATCGACGCCGTGGCCAGCGAGCGCACGGTGCCCGACCCGGTCCGAGTCGAGCACTTCGACGGACCGGTCGAGGCCGCCGTGTCCGACCTCGTGCCGGTGATCGAGGATGCCTTCCCGACGTTGCCGAACGCGCGCTGGGTCGCGCTCCGGCTTCTGAATGCCGACTCCCGGGTCGAGGAAGCGATCCGAACCGGTGAGATCGGGCAGCTGGAGCGAAATGCGGCACCGCCACCCGTCACCGGGCGGCGCGTCGTGGGGGTCGCGGAAGGGGCGGGTGATACCCGGGCCCTCGCCGCCGTGACACCGGGGGGTGGAGCCGCCGGCGTGGCGCTCGACGACGAACCGGCGGGCGCCGAGGTCCTGAGGGCCGCCTCACGGCTGCGCTGGCGACTCCCGCCGGACATGCACGACACCATCGTCGCCACCCACTACCGCAAGGCCGAGGCGATCGCCGCCGCGGCCGGCGGAACGGCGCTGGCGCGGACCAAGCGGACGCTGGATCGGACGCTGGACCGGCTGCTCACGGGGCCGTGGACGGGATTCCCGGTGATGCTGGCGATCCTCATGGCGGTCTTCTGGATCACGATCGCCGGCGCCAACGTGCCCTCGGGACTGCTGGCGACCCTGCTCGTCGACACGATCCACCCGCGGCTTCTCGAACTCGGCAGCGCGGTCGGGCTGCCGTGGTGGCTGAACGGGTTCCTCTTCGACGGCGTGTACCTCGACACCGCCTGGGTGATTGCGGTCATGCTGCCGCCCATGGCGATCTTCTTCCCGCTCTTCACGCTGCTGGAGGACTTCGGCTACCTCGCTCGTATCGCCTTCAACCTCGACAATCTCTTCCAGCGTGTGGGCGCCCACGGCAAGCAGGCGCTGACCATGAGCATGGGCTACGGC
>JAHHMJ010000290.1 GCA_018678395.1 Gemmatimonadota bacterium
GCACGGGGGCGTCGGGGCCCTCCCGCTCGAGCCGGCGATCCGCCTCCGCCGCCGCGCTCCGGGCCGCATCGCGGTCGAGGTGGATGTAGGCGCCCAGCGCCGGGGTCTGCCGCTCGTGACGCGCCAGCGCCTCGTCGAGGAGCTCGGATGCCGACAGCTCCTTTCGCCTCAACGCGGCCGCGACGGATCGCAGCGGCCGATCGAGGGGGTGGATCATGGCCCGGCCCGCTTCCTAGTCCCCCTGGAGCGGCTGGGCGAGCATGTCCCGGAGCCAGTGACCGGCGCGGTGCACCTTGGCGCGGACGTAGGGCAGGTTGTGACGGTTCAGGCGCCCGTGGAGCGCGCTGCGTCCCGCCACCGTGATCCCCGACTCCTCCAACGCCTTCACCTTCTCGGGATTGTTCGTCAGAAGCTCGACCCGGTCGATCTCCAGGTCGCGGAGCATCCGCGCCGCGAGCTCGTAACGCCGCTCGTCCGCGCCGAAACCGAGGGTCGAGTCGGCGTCGATGGTGTCGAGGCCGGTCTCCTGCAGGGAATAGGCCCGGAACTTGTTGCCGAGACCGATGCCGCGCCCTTCCTGCGCGAGGTAGAGCAGCACGCCGCCCCCGCGCTCGCGGAAGACGTCGAGGCTGCCGCGGAGCTGTTCACCGCAATCGCAGCGCAGGCTGCCGAAGAGGTCGCCGGTCAGGCAGGCCGAGTGGAGCCGAAGCGGGACCGGGTCGGGCCAGGAATCGGGTGAGCCGACCAGCACCGCGACGTGCTCGCCCCGCCCGTGGCTCTCACGGTACAGAATGAAGCGAGAATCCTCGGCTTCCGGCAGCGGCACCGGCGCGTCGCTCACCCGGTGGATGACCCCGTGGGTGGTTTCAGCGAGGCGCACGGCCTCGTCGGCGGCCACCGTCAGGACCCGCCCTCCGGCGAGCGCCTCGTCCAGTCCTCGCGGCCGCGGTTCCGGGACCGGGAACGCGAGCACGGCCGGAAGAAGGCGGCCCAGGTGGGCCAGCAGCAGCCCGGCCCGTTCGCCCTCGAAGGCCGGTCGAACCCCTGGCGTCCCGTTGGAGGACGGCAAGGTCACCGTACGCTCGGCGGCGAGCTCGAGGATTCGACTCAGGCCGGCTCCGGCCTCGACCCGCAGGCTGAGGGCGGAGGAGGGCGGGGCGTTCAGTCCCATGGCCCGGGCGCGATGGTCCGTGATCACGAGTCGCGGGTCGGTGCCGGTCCAGGAACGCCACATCCGCAGGGCGGCTTCCCCGAGGCCCTCGACGGGTGCAACGAGCGTAGCGGAGGCAGCCTTGCCACCATCCTCGAGGACGAGGACGGGGCGCCGGCGTTCGAGGTCGAAGAGTGCGCGTTCGGCGTGAAGCATGGTCGAAGGAACCCCTGTCGAGGGTGTGGGATCCGTGAGGCGGCGGTGGCGCAGTTCGGCGGGAGCTACGCGCTCGGCGGGTGTGAGGAGGATCCCTCGTCGGCGCAGGGCTTCTCCCCAGTCGACCCGGGCACTGACCCGGACGAGCGCGGGAGAGACGATCAAGCCGACGAAGATGGGCGTCATCCAGACGAAGAAGGCCGGGCTCACGAGGAGCGTCATGGCCCCCCATGCGAGCCCCGTGACGACGGCCGGCAGGACGAGTTCGGTCTCGGCCCGCCGGCGCGCGTGGTCGGTGCGACCGGCGCCCGGGTCCCAGCCGACGGGGCGTCCGACGGCGATGGCGGCGACGAAGCGTGCGTGGGCGATCATCATCACGGGCGCCAACAGAACCGAGAACGTCGTCTCCAGCAGGACGCCGACGGAGAGGCGGGCCGCGCCCCCGAACGCACGCGAGCCCTCGCGCATGGCGAGGACGACGCCCAGCGCCTTGGGCAGGAACAGCAGCAGGGCCGTGACGGCGAGGAGGGACAGGCGCTCACCCGGTGCGGTCAGCGGCAGGTCCACGCCACCCCCGCCGGCCGCCGGGATCAGTACCCAGGCCGTCCCCGCGATGAGCAGCAACAGCCACAGCGCCGAGGCGAGATACCCCATCGCCCCCAGCAGGAGGTGCAGCCGGCTGAACAGGGCCAGGCCCGGGCGCGCGAGCAGGCGAAGATGCTGCAGGCTGCCCTGAGCCCACCGTCGATCGCGGCGCGCGAAGGCGGGGACGGTCGCAGGGACCTCCTCCCAGCTTCCCCGTAGCGTCGGATCGAGGATCACCCTCCACCCGGCGCGTCGCAGCCAGGCGGCCTCGACGAAATCGTGGCTGAGGATCTCTCCACCCCAGGGGGCGGTCCCGGACAGTGTGGGCAGACGCGCGTGCCGCTCGAACGCGTCCAGGCGGACGATGGCGTTGTGCCCCCAGTAGTTGCCGGTGTCGCCCTGCCAGAAGGCCGCCCCGGTGGCGAGTAGCGGGCCGTAGAGGCGGGACGCGAACTGCACGATTCGGCCGAAGAGGGTGCTCTGCCCGGTCGGGAGTGGGAGGGTCTGCACGAGTCCGAGGGAGGCGTCCGACTCGATCCGGCGCACGAGCGCCAGCAGCGTCTCTCCGCTCATGATCGAGTCGGCGTCGAGCACCACCATGAAGTCGTAGCGGTCCCGGCACCGGCTGCAGAACTCTCCGATGTTGCCGGCCTTGCGACCGGCCCGGTCTTCTCGACGGCGGTAGTGGAACGCGATCTCCGGGTGCCGGCCCTGCAGCCGCGCCCACGCCGCCTCCTCCGCCTGGGCGCGATCCGGGTCGGCGGTGTCGCTCAGCAGATGGATGTCGAAGGCCGCAGCCCGGCCGGTCTCGACCAGGGACGCCGCGACGGCGCCGAGGCGTCGCGTGACGGCCTCCGGGTCCTCGTTGTAGATGGGCATCACCACGGCCGTGCGGCCTCGCGGCGTATATGCCGGCTCGGGGCCGGAGGACTCGGCGCCGGTCCCTCCCTCCGATCCGGAGCCGACCAGCGGACCCAACCCGAGGGGATCGCGGCGCAGCAGTCGAAGACCGAAGCCGGCGACCGCCGTCCAGAAGGGTACGGCGATCCACGCGAAGGTGGGCGCGAACAGTGCGAGGATCACGGCCTCGAGGGGCGAGAAGCCCCCCGCCGCGACGATCCGCAGCATCGTGAGCGTGCCGTAGGCCGCCGTCGCCAGGACCAGCCCGATGAACGTGGCGCGGCGCAGACGCTGCGCGGGAATGCGGGTCGTGGCCGGTCCCGGGG
>JAHHMJ010000149.1 GCA_018678395.1 Gemmatimonadota bacterium
CCTCTACCCTACCCTGCTCGAAATGGCCGGATTGGCGCTACGCCCGGGCCAGCATGTCGACGGGGTGAGCCTGGCCGGGGTACTGCAGGGCTCGGCGACGGCCCGCGACACCGTGTACTGGCACTTCCCCCACTACCACGGCTCCGGCAACCGACCCTCGGCGGCGCTGCGGGCCGGCCAGTGGAAGTTGGTCCACTGGTTCGAGGACGGGGTCTCGGAGCTCTACGACCTCGACGCCGACCTGTCGGAGAGCCAGGACCTGGCCTCGGAGCATCCCGGCCTGACGGCCTCGCTCGCGGAGCGCCTGGAGGTGTGGCTCCGAGGGGTCGACGCGAACTACCCGGCGCCGCTGGAGTCGGGTGGCGTGTCCCCCGGAGGGGATCGGTAGACGCGGCGAGACGCCGGGGAGCCTCGACCCGAGTTCGGGCGCAGGGCCGCCATCGGACTCACCCTTCGGGGCGGGGTTTAAGATGCCGCTGCTGCTCGCGCGATCACACCGGAACGTACGGTTTTGAGCCTGCTTGGTCACAGCCTATCCGTTATCCTCATGAGGCCCCCCCAGCCACCGCTCCGTCCTGACGGTAGCGGTGATTTGGTAGCGCCCCAGGCCGGAGGCGGATGTGCCGATGCTCAACACCGATTTGAGACTCATCAGGCGCGTTGAACAGCTGGAGAGCAACTCCGGGATCGTCTCGGAACACTTGGCCAACATCTCGGCGCGCCTCGAAGAGATCCGGACGGCGCCCGACGCCGAGGCGAAGGTCGAGCGGATCAACCGCAACTGGATGATCGTGTTCTTCGCCGGTGCCCTGATGTTCGCCGTGTACGTCACCCTCGTGAATACACCGATGGGGCTTCGACTCGCGGAGTCCGGTCTACCACCCACCATCGCGGAGCCGGGTGGGGCCGTGAGTTCTCCGGAATTCGGGGTCTCGAGCGTCGCGGTTCACGGTGGAGTGGGCTCGGCGCATATCGCGTTCTCTTCCCCCCGGGTCGGCGTTCCCGTCGTCCTCGCCACACCGACGGCGGCGGCACCCGAGCGTGTCGTGGCCGCTTCGATCGTCTCCTCGTCCAACGCAGGCTTCGAGGTACAGATCGCGGCCCCGGGCGGCCTGGAAGAAGCGGACACGATCAGGGTTCATTGGGTCGCCTATTGAGTTCCCCCCGTCGTATGTGAGGAGGCCGTGGACATCCACCACCTCGACATGCCGATCCCCGTCGGGCACCTCTCTGGGAACTGGAAGATCTCGGCCCTGCGGGTCGCGAGCCTCGCCCGCGTGGGTGCCCGCCACGTCGGACGACTGTTTGCAGCCACGCTGCTGTGCCTCGCGGCCGCCGAGCCCGGACACGCACAGTTCGTGGATCCGGACCACGTCGTCGTGGCCCGAATTCCGAGTGCCTCGGCACCGCTCGTCGTCGCCACCAACCCCGATCCCTCGACGCGTACGAGAATCACCTTGACCTGCAGGACCCGGACCGAAGGTCTGGACGTGTCGGGCGGGCCACGATACACCGAAGTCTGGGCTCGGCAAGCCGACGGATCGGGCCGCAGGCTCCTGGGGCGATGCCCGCCCGATCGCCCTGCGAGGCACTTCATCGCGATGGAGAACGTGTCGGAGATCTGGATCCTCGACTCGGCCACGGGGGAGGAGTCGACGGTGGCCGAGTACGAGTTGGGGTGCGTAACGGGACGCTCGCTACCCCGCCCTGTGGGATCGACGTCGGGACGGGATTGGATCGCGCTCTGTGCGGGGAGCGCCCAGCGCAGGGGTACGCCCAGCGTGTATCCGTCGTCACCGTGAAGACCCACGGCGCCACGAACGGAGCCATCGACGCCTTCAAGGAGGAGGCGTCCGACCGGCTGAAGGTCTTGCGGGCCGCCCTGGAAAAGGCCCGAGAGCGGGTCCCCGGTGCAGAGGAAACCGTACGCCGAATGGCCCGCTCCGTCGCTCGCGCGGCGGAGGAACACGGCTTGATCCAACTCGAGAGCAGGGCCGAGAACCTGGCGGACGCCGACACCC
>JAHHMJ010000304.1 GCA_018678395.1 Gemmatimonadota bacterium
GATCGAGGGGGGAACTCCCGGACCGGGTTTAAGTCCTTAAGTTCCAGCCTCGACGAGGTCGGGAGTGCGAGCCCGATCACGCCGCAACGCTGCTCGAGGGGTCCGACCGGGTTCGCGGCGTTGACTCGGGTCCCACGCACGGTTCCGACGCCGGTACGTCTTACCGGCGACCTGCCTCTTCGACGCAAGTCAACGAGTCCGACCCGGTCTGCGAGCAGGCGACTCACGACGCACCCGACGCGCCCGACGCGTTCTCTCGCCCTCCGAGTCCGCCCGCCGTCGAGGCTGGAACTTAAGGACTTAAAGGGCAACTGTCACCACGTCGAGGTCACCTTCACTCCCGATTCGTGGCAACTGTCACCACATCAAGGTCGGCCCTTTCGCCTGCTTCGTCTGACGTGGTGGGGCCCGGTCCACAGGTGGATCTGCTCTTCCGGGGAGCGGCGTGAGAGTCCGTGGAATCGGATCTTGTCGGCGTCGAGGTCGACTTCGGCCCGGACCAGGCGGTGCGACCAGTCGCGCGGCATCTCGAAGCGGTGTCCGAGCAACTCGACGGAGGAGTTGTCGTCGGCACGTCGCAGGTAGACGATCCGCCCACCGAGCTCGGCGTCGAGATCGAGTCCGTCGTCGGGCGGGAAGGCCTCTCGCGCCGGCGCCCCCGCGACCCTCTTCGACCGACGGGCGATCAGCGCGCGTACGTACAGGTCCGAGCCGCCCTGGAGGTGCTCGCGGGAGCTCCACTCGTGCCGGTGCCACAGCTTGCGCTGCCAGAGGGCGTTGAAGCTCTCGACGGCGTTCTGCGGACCATGCTCGCGCGGCGGTGCGAAGACCGGTGTCACGCCGAGCGAGAGGCAGGCGCGCGAGACACGCCCGACGACGTCGGGGTGCTGGTGCGGCCCCTGGAACACGGTGTCGTTGTCGAACTGCGCGTAGCGCGGCAGGCCGTGACGACGCCAGTGCGCGACCAGCCCTGCCACGGAGCCGCGGGCGGAGCGCGCGGGCTGCACGAACGCGCCCGGGAGCCCGCCGTGGAGCGACGTGACGGTCAGTACGGCAACCCGGATGCCGCCGCGGATGGCCAGTCCCTCGACGAAGTCCCAGCTGTCGAGCTCGGCGCCGTGGTCACGCACGTCCGGCAGGTACCACCCCTTCGGCGGAGCGGGTCGACGCCACCGCGACGACTTCTCCACGGCGCCGCGGCGGCGCAGGATGCGGGCGATCGTGCTGACCGACAGCTCGACGTCGTGCTGTGTCCGGAGCCTCTCGCCGATCGCGGTGTCGCCGTACTCACCGAGCACGCTCTGCTCACGCAGCTCGCGACGCACCTCGAGCACCAGGTCCTCGATCTCGGGCGGCGTGCGCGTGGTCTTGTGCGGCCTGCGCGAGTGCCCCTCCCAATCCACGCGGTCCAGACGGCGTCCCGCGGCCCGCTCGACCCACCGCTGCACGACCGAGAGCGACACGTCGAAGCGCCGCGCGACCTCGCGCATCGATGCCCCTCTGCGTACGGCGGCGACCATTGCGCGACGGTGCCCCGCGAGGCGACTTTTTCAGCCACGGCAGCGCACTCCTCAAAGCGCCGTGTATCGCACTGCGAGCGCGCGGGGGCAAGCGGCGAGGTGGTCTCGCTCGGGTCCTTCTCCAGTCGGCCTACGACCTCCCTCCGAAGGACCCGAGCGACGCAGCAACCGACCTCGATGTGGTGACAGTCGGCCGACCTCTATGTGGTGACAGTTACCGACTTAAACCCGGTCCGAGAGCGGACGGCCTCGACCTGTCCGGCCCGCGGGCGACCACGAGGGTCGCCCCTACGACGGATCAGCGCCGCCGGCCGTGTCCAGCGGTGCGAGGCGCCGAACGGAGCACGGGCGTCGCCGTGCCGCCACGGACCGGATGGGCCCCGTGCGCGGCGAGTGCCGGTGCGGGACACGGTGAGTGCCGGTGCGGGACCACGCCGTAGCTCCCTGACCGGGTCTAAGTCCTTAAGTTGCAGCCTCGACGAAGTGCCGGCCGTGTGTCGTCGGGCGGTTGCGGCGATCAGCTGTCCGTGAACCCGACGACGCTGGTGAAGCGCCCGTCGGGGCCGATCGTGGCCACGTTGGCGCCGGTGAACATCGTCTCGCCGTCCTTCGTGACGCGCCACGGGACGCGGACGTGCTGGTGCACTTGCTCCACCGCGCCTGCGGCCTCGATGACGAGCCCCTGCATGTGCCGCTGGGCCGCCGCGATGTGGGCGAGGATGCCGGTGTACAGGCGCCAGCCGCTTCCGTGCTCCCGGGCTGCGACCTCCGAGGGGAGACCCGAGTGACGCAGCGTCAGGCGCGTCCCGGTGTCGGTGGCGGCGAGCGTGATGTCCACGCGTGTCGAGCCGACCGCGAAGGGCTGCCCGTCCTCGTAGCCCCACGTGAACGAGAAACGCTCGGGGGCCGCGAGCTCCACGATCTCTCCCGAGGCGATCTTCCATCCGCCGCCGTAGTCGACGCGGACGGAACCGCCGACGCGCGGCTCGATCGTGGCGACGCCCATCTGGGCGCCCATCCACTGCGCGAACGCCGCCTGGTCGACGAACAGCGAGAACACCGTCTCCGGCCGCGCCGCGATATGGACCTCGAACTCGGCTGCGTGCTCGCTCATCGTG
>JAHHMJ010000322.1 GCA_018678395.1 Gemmatimonadota bacterium
CTGAGGTTCACTTTCGGTATAGGACTTTGTTGCACGCCTCGACGACCC
This sequence comes from Gemmatimonadota bacterium, assembly GCA_018678395.1. Classification (GTDB taxonomy): domain Bacteria; phylum Gemmatimonadota; class Gemmatimonadetes; order Longimicrobiales; family Gaopeijiaceae; genus Gaopeijia. The sequence goes on from JAHHMJ010000322.1 coordinate 49, forward strand.
GATCGGCGTTCGGCTTCGCCAGGTTCTCGAGGTTCTTCGCGTAGGGCATCGGGACGTCCGCCTGGGACACCCTCAGGACGGGCGCGTCGAGATGATCGAACGCTTCCTCCTGTACCAGCGCCGCGATCTGCGCCCCGACGCCGGCGAAGCCCCACCCTTCTTCGAGGTAGACGACGCGGTTGGTCTTGCGAGCCGACGCGAGGATGGTGTCTACGTCCAACGGCCGGATCGAACGGAGATCGACGACCTCGGCCCGCACGCCTTCCTTGTCGAGCGCGCGGGCGGCCTGCAGGGCGACGTGGACCATCTTGCCGTGAGTGAGGATCGAAACATCCTCACCCTCCTGTTTCACCTCCGCGACGCCGATCGGGACGATGAAGTCGTCGTCGTCCGGCACCTCGCCCCTCATGTTGTAGAGCAACTCGCCCTCCATCACCGCCACCGGATCGGGGTCGCGGATGGCGGCCTTGAGCAGGCCCTTCGCATCGGCGGGCGTCGCGGGCGTGACGACCTTCACGCCGGGCGCATGCGCGTAGTAGATCTCGCACGCCTGCGAGTGCTGCGCCGACAGCTGCAGCGCGGCACCGTTGGGGCCTCGAAAGACGATGGGGCAGGGGATCTGGCCGCCCGACATGTAGCGGATCTTGGCGGCGTGGTTGATCACCTGATCCAGCGCGAGGATCGAGAAGTTGAACGTCATGAACTCGATCACGGGCCTGAGGCCGGCCATGGCCGCACCCACACCGAGGCCGGCGAATCCCAACTCGGAGATCGGCGAATCCACGACCCGCCGATCACCGAAGGCGTCGAGCAGGCCCTTCGAAACCTTGTAGGCCCCGTCGTACTCGGCGACTTCCTCACCCATCAGGAACACGTCCGGATCCCGCGACATCTCTTCGCGCAACGCCTCGTTGAGAGCGTCGCGATAGGTCATCTGAGCCATCAGTCGGCCCCTCCCGAACGCTCGCGCCCGTCGAAGTAGATGCGGCCCGGGCCCTCGTCGGCGTATACGTCGGCGTACAGCGCGCTCGGATCGGGCAACGGCGACTCGTCCGCGAAGTCGAACGCGTTCTGAGCGACTTCCTTGGCCTTGGCGTCGAGTTCCTCGAGCGCCGCCTGGTCGAGATGTCCGGCTTCGATCAGCTGGTCGCGGAGGGTGGCGATCGGGTCGGCCTCCTTCACCTTCCCGTCGACCTCTTCCTTGCTCCGGTAGGTCCCCGAGACGGGGTCCGACATGGAGTGGCCCTTGAAACGGTAGGTCCGAAGATCCACGAATCGGGGTCCACCCCCGGCGCGCACCTCGGCCGCCAGCTCGGTGAACGCGCCCCAGGTCTGCAGCACGTCCTGGCCGTCGACGACCGAAGTCGGAATCCCGTACGCGCAGGCCTTCTCGGAGATCGGGGTCATCGAGACCCGCGAGAACGCGGTCCCCATCCCGTATTCGTTGTTCTCGACGACGTAGATGACGGGCAGCGACCAGACGGCACTCATGTTGAGCGCCTCGTGAAACGCCCCCTGGTTCACCGCCGCATCACCCATGAAGCAGACCACGACCTGGTCTTCCTCGCGGTAGCGGATCTTCCACCCCATGCCCGCGGCGAGCGGGACCTGGGCCCCGACGATGCCGTGGCCGCCCATGAACCGAAGTTCCATGTCGAAGAGGTGCATGGAGCCGCCCTTCCCGCCGGAACACCCCGTCGCCCTGCCGAAGAGCTCGGCCATCACGGCACTAGGCTCGATGCCCTTCGCGAGAGCCTGCGTGTGCTCCCGGTAGGCCGAGATCACGTAGTCGTCCTCACGAAGCGCGAGAATCGAGCCCGCCGCCGCGGCTTCCTGCCCGATGTGCAGGTGACAGAAGCCACCGATCTTCCCGATGGCGTAGGCCTCCTCGGCCTTCTCCTCGAACCGTCGGTAGAGCAGCATCTCCCGCAGCAGTCGCAGCGCGGTCTCCGGGGACACCCCGTGGAGGGCCCCCTCGCCCGCGGCGTCCGGCGGCGTCGTTTCGGCTGTCATGGTATCGGCCATCGTCTTCAGGTTCGGGTCGACCGGGAGCGGCCGAGTTCGATCTGTACGAGCTGGGGCGTCCGCTGATTCAGCTCAGGGCGGATCTCTGCGGGCGCCGGGATATCGGCCTCCAGGACGTCGGTGATGCGGCCGGGCCCGCCCGCCTCGACCTCGCGGGCCTGCTCCTTCGCGTGATAGCTGGACCGGACCAGCGGTCCCGACTCGACGTGTCGAAAGCCGTACTCCTGCTCGCCCACCCGCTTCCACTCCGCGAACTCGTCGGGCGTCACCCATCGGGCTACCGGGATGTGCTGCGGCGAGGGTCGCAGGTACTGTCCCAGGGTCAGAATGTCGACCGCCGCCTCGCGCAGATCGGCCATCGCCTGGCGAATCTCGTGGGGCTCCTCGCCCATCCCGAGGATGATGCCGGTCTTCGTCAGGATGTCCGGCGCGATCTTCTTGGACGCGCCGAGATAGGAGATCGACCGCCAATAGCGCCCACCGGGGCGCACATCCGGATGCAGCCGGTCGACGGTCTCCAGGTTGTGGCCGAGGATGGAGGGCCGGGCATCGAGCACGGTGGCCAGCGCATCCACATCGCCCTTGAAGTCGGGAATCAGCACCTCGACCGAACACTCGGGCAGCCGGTCCCGGATACGGCGAATGGTCTCCGCGTAGATGCCCGCACCGCCGTCCTCGAGCTCGTCCCGATTGACGCTGGTGATCACGACGTGCTCCAGCTCCATCGCTGCACACGTCTCGGCGACGCGGCGGGGCTCGTCGAGGTCGAGCTCGGTCGGCATGCCGTGCGCTACCCCGCAGTACTTGCAGGCCCGGGTGCACACGTCTCCGAGGATCATGAAGGTGGCCGTACCCGCCTCCCAGCACTCGCCGATGTTCGGACAGCTGGCCTCTTCGCAGACGGTGTGAAGGGACTCGCTGCGCATCATCTTCTGGAGGCGCAGATAGTTCTTCCCGCCGGGCGAGCGCACCTTCAGCCACTGGGGCTTGCGGGCGCGAAGCGGTACGGTGTCGAGGCCCTCGTGGGCCCGGATGCGGGAGGTGCCCTTGGGCTTCACCCGTCCCGAGTCCTTCCCTTGCGGGGCATACCCCCGTGGCGGGAGGGTTCCGGTGCCTGCTTTGCTCACGGTGATCCTCCTCCGGCCCGGGCGGCCCGGCCGGTGTGGAGGCGCGCCTCGGATGGAGGCGCGTCCCGTTGGTCGTCGAATTGCGGGACCGGCCTCACGCGCGCATGCGCGCGCTCCCCTACCACTCCGAGTGATTCCGGAAGGGAGGGGGAAGCCGGACTCTGAGAGCCAGAAAAGGTAGCCGAAGCCCCGCGGGCCGTACAAGACGTGCCGGCGAGAGCGATCAGAGACCGATCCCCAGGCCGCGGATCCAGTACCCGACCGCGACCCCGAGGTAGTTGCCGACCGCATACCCGATCAGGCCGACCAGAATTCCCGGGAGGATCAGGCCGCGCCAGCGGCGCGATACGGCGACGGCGAGAGCCGAACTCGGCCCGCCGACCGCCGCCTGCGATGCCACGCTCAGGGTCGCCACGTCCAGTTTCGCCCAGCGACCCACGCCGTATACGACGATCCCGTGAACACCGACGACCACGAGGGTGAAGAAGAAGACCTCCACCCCGACCGAGAGGATCTCGCCGATGCGCGAATAGACGCCGATCACCACGAAGAAGAGGTGCAGCGCGACGTTCCCGAGCTGCATCGCGCCCCTGGCCTTCCGGAAGTACGACAGCTGACCGACGGCGAGGGCGAGCGTGGTCAGCCACAGCACGGAGGGAATCGCCGGGGTCCAGCGTCCCAGCAGCTCCGCCGCCTGCAGAAGCCCCAGACCGACCGCCACCAGCACCGCGAGATCGAGGGTCGACAGCGGCGTACGGGCGAAGAACGGGTGGTGCTCGTCGTCCGCCCCCGGGCGGCCGGGGTCCTTCGGCGAGTCGACGGGATCCCGCAGAGCATCCGGG
>JAHHMJ010000573.1 GCA_018678395.1 Gemmatimonadota bacterium
GCCAAGGGGCTCACCATGGCCCCGTGGATCAAGACGTCGATGGCGCCCGGCTCCAAGGTGGTCACCGACTACCTCGAGGGCTCGGGGCTCCTGGGCGATCTCGAAGCGCTCGGCTTCGGGGTGGTCGGCTACGGCTGCACCACGTGCATCGGCAACTCCGGCCCGCTGCCGCCGGCGATTCACGAGCTCGTCCAGAACGAGGGGCTCGTGGTCACGTCCGTGCTGTCGGGCAACCGCAACTTCGAGGCGCGCATCCACCCGCTGGTCCGGGGCAACTACCTGGCGTCCCCGATGCTGGTGGTGGCCTTCGCGCTCGCGGGCCGCATCGACATCGACCTGTACAACGAGCCGCTGGGGCGCGCCGCGGACGGCACGCCGGTCTTCCTGGCCGACATCTGGCCGACGCAGGCCGAGATCCGCGACACCGTGGCGGCGTCACTCCGCCCGGAGATGTACGAGGAGCGCTACGCTGAGGTGTTCGAGGGTGAAGAGCACTGGCAGGCGCTGCCGCTGCCCGAGGAGGGCGCGCTGTACGACTGGGACGCCGAGTCGACGTACATCCAGAACCCGCCCTTCTTCCAGGGCATGGGACTCGAGACGCCGGCGTTCTCGGACGTCTCGGGGGCGAGGGTCCTCGCGCTTCTCGGCGACTCCGTGACCACGGACCACATCTCGCCGGCCGGTGCCATCGCCAAGAACGGGCCGGCGGGCCGGTATCTGCAGGAAAACGACGTCGGCGTCGTCGATTTCAACACCTTCGGCTCACGGCGTGGCAACCACGAGGTGATGATGCGCGGGACGTTCGCGAACGTCCGCATCAAGAACCTCCTGCTGGACGGAAAGGAAGGCGGCTACACGCTGCACTTCCCCACCGATGAGGAGACGTCGATCTACGACGCCGCGATGCGCTATCAGGAGGCCGGAACGCCGCTGGTGGTCCTGGCCGGATCGGAGTACGGCACCGGTTCGTCGCGCGACTGGGCCGCGAAGGGGACTGCGCTGCTCGGGGTGAAGGCCGTGATCGCGACCAGCTACGAGCGCATTCACCGCAGCAACCTGGTCGGGATGGGCGTCCTTCCGCTGCAGTTCATCGAGGGAGAGTCGGCCGCGGCGCTCGGGCTGACCGGTCGGGAGACCTTCGACATCTCCGGGGTCGCCCCGGACGGGCCGGAGCCCGGAGGCACGGTCCAGGTCGTCGCCCGCGCCGAGGACGGGACCGAGACCCGCTTCGAGGCGGTGGTGCGGCTCGACTCCGATGTCGACGTCGACTACTACCGCAATGGTGGGATCCTCCACACGGTGCTGCGGAAGATGGGACGCGGCGAGATGTGACCGACCCGCGACGACGGGGGCCGGTCGCGTCACGGCGATTGGGCCCCCGCCTCCGCTTCAGCGCCCGCAGGCGCCTCCGGCCGGAGGCGCCTGCGTCGTATCGGGGACCGCAGCCAACGGCCCCGGCGCACTCGGTACCGCAGACGAAGCCGAGGGTCCACCCGCACCCGGCTCGCCCGCACCCGGCTCGCCCGCGCCCGGCATCTCTGCGCCCGGCAAACCTGCGGAATCCACCGGCTGTCGGGGCGAGGACGGTAGCGTGACGGCTGCCGAGCCCCCGACCGCCCGCGGCTCGAGCCACATCTCGAAGACGTCGCCGGTCGCCGTGAGGATGTAGCGGTCCCGCGGGAGGCCCTCGAGGAGCGCTCGCGTAGCATCCGCCACGGCTTGCGCCCCCTCGGCGCGCTGCAGGGCGGAGTCGTCGGGAAGCGTCACGCAGACCCGGACTCCCTGCGCCTCCTGCGCCGTGGCCACCCCCTGCGCGAGCGTGGGCAGCCACGCCACCGACTCCTCCAGCGCGGCCCGGACGGTTGCGGTGTCGATCGGATCGAACCGGATGGTGAGCCGGCGGGGTACCTGCGGACCCAGGACCGATCCCAGCAACAGCCCCGCACCCGCGTCGGGCTCCGGCCCGAGATGCTGGATGTGGAGTTCGACGGACCCGGCGTCACCGAGCTGCACGTGCCAGCCGAGCAGGGCTCCATAGGCGCTGCTCGGCCACGTCCGCTCCAGAGCCGCGGCGAATTCGCCGCGAATGCGGGCCAGCTCGATCTCGGGCGGATCCTGGGCCCCCTCCGGCTCGCGTGCCCGTGGCTCGACCGCGCGCTGCAGCGCCGAGTAGTTCGGCATCGCGTTGACCTCGACGTCGGGTTGGACGCCGGACGCCGCCGCGATCCGCGTCTCGAGCCGACCTCGCAACGAGTCCGCGGTCGCCACCGACCCGACCAGATACGTCGACACGGACACCCGTTCACCCGAAACCGACCACTCCGTGTCGAATTCGTCGTACTGGCTCTCGACCTCGGACATGATCTCGCTGACCGCGGCTCGGGTCTGCGCCTCCCATGTGATCTGCCGCAGGCCCGCCGAGAGCGGGCGCCACACGGGGGCGACCAGGAGGACCGGCAGGACGAAGCGGAAGAGCAATCCGGTGCGCCGGCTGCCGAAGACCCGCTCAACCCCGCCGAGGACGCGCCGCGTGAGACTGCGCGGCGGCGCCGCGGCCATCGCCTCGTCGTCCCAGGGCCGGACCGACACCCGCTCGTAGCCGAGCAGATAGAAGCTCACGACCCCCACGGCGATGATCGCGAAGAAGTTGGTCACCAGCAGCAGGAAGGCGCCGACGTAGACCTCGGGATCGCCGATGCCCAGACCGAATCCCACCACGCAGATCGGAGGAACGAGCGCGATTCCGATCGCCGCCCCCGCCGCGACGATGTTGGTCTCGCTGCGCGCCTTGACCGTCGTCAGCGCCGCGGCGAGCGCCACACACACCGCCAGGGCCATGTCCAGCAGCGTCGGTTGCGTGCGCGCCGCGACCTCGGAGGTGATCTCCTGAAACGGCAGCACCACCGTGATCAGCCACGCGCCGGCCACGACCGCCACCACGCTGCCCGTGATGCGCAGCGTGGACCGCAGGGTGAGCACGGGCGAGCCGACGACGAGCCCCATGGCGAACTCGACGATCGGACCCATGAGCGGGCTGACCAGCATGGCCCCGATCACGACCGTGGTGGAATCCATGGCCAGCCCGAGGGTCGCGATGGCCATGGACAGCATGAGGAAGGTCCAGTACTCCACGAGCCCCCGCTGACGATTCGCCAGCATGAGGTGGACCTGGGTCTCGCGCTCGTGCGCCTGCAGGTTCAGGAGCCGGAGGGCCCGGACGTGAACGAAGTCCTCCGCTCGCCGGAACGCGTCGATCAGCGCCGACGACTCGGAGGTCGCACCCGACCCCGAACCCGCACCGGGCCCGGCGGGTGTGCCGGGTTCGGAGGGCGCTTCGGG
>JAHHMJ010000485.1 GCA_018678395.1 Gemmatimonadota bacterium
GGCGGGCGCCTACTCCGTGCCGGAGCTGGACGGACCCGTGGGACTCGCCGTCCGGGACGGACAGCTGTGGGTGGCCCAGGCCGACGGCCGCCTCGCTGTGCTCGGGCTCCCCGCCACCAACTCCGAGGGTGGAAGCGCCAGCCCCTAGTCCGATCCCCACGGCGGCGGTGGCACTTCCGTCGGCTGGCTCAGATCGAACTCGACACGAAACCGACGGTCGGTCCCCTCGCGACGCAGTCGATAGGCGAAGAGCTCGCCCGGGATCAACTCCACTGTCCACACGTTGGTCGACGCGGCAGGCACCAGCTCGGCGGTGAACGCATCGGCGGGGAAGGACTGCCGGGTGGCCGTACCGAAGTCGGCGGTATCTCCTCCGTACTGCGTGACCTCGTCCTCGGTGCCGTCTTCGTGCCGGTGGTCGTGCTTCAGGCGCATCGCCTGACCATCCATGCTCGGCGTGAAGACCCAGGTGCGGGATCGGTCCTCGCCCACGAAGAACGGGACGCGGATCTCGTCGTCGGAGCACTCCCGCACGTGCATCACGAGCGCCTGCCCCTCGAAGTCTGCACTGGGCGGCTCGTTCTCGACGAGCGTTCCCATGAACGCCTGGCCACACATCGCCTCGAGGGACTCCCAGAAGTCGCTCTGCTCGGCTGAGGCGAAGAGTGAAGAGACCGGAGGTTCGGTCTCGGCCTCGTCGTTCGCAGGCTCGCCCCCGCATGCCGTGAGGAGGCCGAACAGCAACAGAGATACACCGCGTCGAGCGTTGGGCATGGGGGAGGTCTCGGCAGGAGGGACTGGGTGGGCGAGGTGGGATCATGGGCAATCTGCCTCGGCATCGCACGCCTCAGGTACGTGCGCCATGGCATTGCGCCCTGAGCCGTCGGCACCCACCCTGACCGATGCCTGATTCAGAATCGCCCGCTCCGCCCCGCCGTTCCACCGTCCGATGACTCGTCGGCTCTTCGTACGCGGCTCGTCGGCAGTGGCTCTCCTGGGTGCGATCGCGTTGGGGTGTACCGAGGGCGATCCCGCACCACGGGACCAGGCAACCGCTGGGGGCGCTGCAGGACGGGTCGAAACGCTCGGCGTCGAAGGCGCCTGGGAGATGGTCGAATTCTCGTCCACCCGCAACGGCGAAACCACGACACAGAACGCCGATGCCGAGCCGCTCGCATTGGCCGTCTACACATCCAGCCGGTTCGTCTACGTGTGGAAGGGCGCGCGGATCTCCGGCGGCGGGAGTTACGTCTTCGATGGCGAGGTCATCACACAGACGTTCGACTACGTCAGCGACCCATCCCTCGAGGGCTCGGTATGGACCTTCGACATGAGCGTCGACGACACCACGATCGTGTTTCGAGGACCCACGAAGGTCATCACCCGCTCAGGCGAGGACGTGACGGCCAGCTTCCCGCAGCTCCGCGAGGTACGGAAACGCGTGAGCGAGCGGTAGGAGGTGGCGAAGGGACGGGATCCGGATCGCCGGTGACGCCGGGCCCGATCCCGGATGCGCTATCTTCGTCGCATGACGACGACTCCATCACCCGACGCTCCCCGGACCTTCTCCGATCTCGGCCTCGGCGCCGACCTCCTGAAGGCCCTGGACGGGCTCGGATACGAAGAGCCGACCCCGATTCAGGATCTGGGTATTCCCCATGTCCTCGCCGGCTCCGACGTGCTCGGGCTCGCCGCCACCGGAACCGGGAAGACGGCCGCATTCACCCTTCCGATGCTGGAGCGGATCACAAAGGGCGGACCGGCCCCCTCCGCCCTGATCCTGGTCCCGACGCGTGAGCTCGCGGTACAGGTCGCCCAGGCGGCGCACCGGTACGGCAGGGAGATGGCGGTCAAGGTCCTGCCCATCTACGGCGGGCAGTCGTTCGGACAGCAGCTCCGCGTGCTGCGTCGGGGAGTGGACGTGGTGGTCGCGACCCCCGGACGCGCCCTGGATCACATCCGCCGTGGCACGCTCGACCTCGTCACCGTCGAGATGCTCGTCCTCGACGAGGCCGACGAGATGCTCGATATGGGATTCGCGGAGGATCTGGACGCGATCGTCTCGGAGCTCCCCGAAACCCGCCAGACCCTTCTGTTCTCCGCGACGTTGGGTCCCCGGATCACAAGGATCGCTGGGAAGTACCTCAACGACCCGGTCGAAGTCCGCATCGCCGACGAGCCTGAACAGGACGGCGACGGACCCCGCATCGAACAGCGTGCCTACCTGGTGCGCCGACCGCACAAGCTGGCCGCGCTGGGGCGGGTTCTCGACATGGAATCGCCCGAAGCGGCGCTCGTCTTCTGCCGGACCCGCAACGACGTGGACGAGCTGGTCGAGGCCCTCAACGCACGCGGCTACCGCGCGGAGGCGATGCACGGCGGGATGTCACAGGATGAACGCGAGCGGGTCATGAAGAAGCTGCGGGCGGGGACCGTCGACCTGCTCGTGGCGACGGACGTGGCTGCACGGGGTCTCGACATCTCGCATCTGACCCACGTGGTGAACTACGACGTCCCCAACGCGCCGAAGTCGTACGTGCACCGCATCGGACGAGTCGGCCGCGCGGGCAGGGAAGGGGTGGCGATCACACTGGCCGATCCGCGGGAGCACGGGCTCCTGCGCAACATCGAGCGCCTGACGCGCACGAAGATCGCGATCGACTCGCTCCCCACGGTCGCCGACATGCGCGCCCACCGGATGGAGCAGACCCGGGTCGCGTTGAGGGAGACGCTTCTCGGGGGCGACCTGGACCGCTTCCGGGTCGTCGTGGAGTCCCTCAACGACGAATTCGACCTGTGGGACATCGCGGTCGGCGCCGTGAAGATGGCCCACGAGGCGACCCTCGCCGAGGCGGCCGGCACGGAGGAGGAAATCCCCACTGCGTCCGCCCCCCGGTACTCCCACGGCAGGGGCACAGGGAAGGGTGAGCGCCGAGGGGCGAAGTCCGGAGCCGGCGCCGGAGGGAAGAGCGGGTCCGGTGGCCGCCGACGCACGCCGGGCATGGTGCGTCTGTTCGTGGGCGCGGGCCGGCAGAGCAGGATCCGGCCGGGGGACCTCGTGGGCGCGATCACCGGCGAGGCGGGAATCTCGGGATCGCAGATCGGGACGATCTACATCGCGGACAAGTACTCGCTGGTCGAGATCGCCGAGGGGGTGTCCGACCAGGTCTACCGCGCCATGAAGTCGGCGTCGATCAAGGGGCGGAGGGTGAAGGTGAAGATGGACGGAAGCTGAGCCGTCTCGCGATTGCTCAGCGGATCATCTCCGCCGCCGCCGGGAGCCGACACCACCCGGGTCTTCCAGCGCCCCCCAGGGTTCAGCGAACGGCCGCGGCTGTCGACAATCGATGACAGCATTCCCGAATCCGGAGTTCACCGTGGGCGATCTAGAGACGAAGACGATTCTGCTGGTCGAGGACGACCCCGATGTCGCCCGTGG
>JAHHMJ010000562.1 GCA_018678395.1 Gemmatimonadota bacterium
CCACGGGAATCCCGAAGAACGAGACCACCACCACCCCGTCGACCGCCTCGACCATCCCCGCGAGCGAGTCCGGATCGGGCTGCAGCGTCTCCGGCTCGAGGTCGTAGAGCCGCACCCGCACCCCGGCGCCGACCGCCGCCGACGCGAGATCGAAGCACCCCCACCCGGGCATGGCGAGCACGGGGTCGGGAGCGCCGACCGCGACGAGTTCGAGTGCGCGTTGGAGCGCCTGCGTCCCGCTGCCGAGGAGCTCCAGGGACTCGCTTCCCCACCGCTTCACGAGCACGCCGCGAAGGATGTCGAGCGCATCGCGCTCCGGTGACGCCAGCGAGAGCAGCGCCGAGGGCGGGATCGGGGTGTGAGCCGGAGGGACCTGACGCACGGCGCCGCCTCAGGGAATCCGGCGCGCGAGCAGGGGACCGATCCGGTTCGCGACCGGGAGCGGCAGCCGCTGCCAGGCGCGGACGGCCAGTCCGAAGCCGCCGTCCGGGTTCGGGGTCGCGGCCCGCTCGCCATCCGACCACTGATACCACGGGAGCGGCTCGTCCTCGCCGCCCCACTGCCGCTTGAACCGGTGAGTCCCGCCGCCCGGAGTGCAGCGCCCGAAGTTGAAGGTGGCCACGCCCCGACGAATCATCTCCTCCATGAGCGACCAGTAGAGCAGCATGTTGGGGGCCTCACGGCTGAACTCCCGCAGCGACGACGCCCAGGTGATCTCGAACTCGTCGCCGAAGGCGAAGCCGCAGCCCCCCGCGACCGGTCGGTCCTCGGCGTAGACGACGGCGAACACCACCTCGTCGGCGAACACCCGCCGCAGGTCGTGGAACAGGCTGCGAGGCAGCACCGGCGTCCCCAGATCGCGCATGTGCTGGGCGAAGACCCCGTAGAAATCGTCGACCCCCTCGGGCCCCACGCGCGCCGTCATCCCGGCCTTCATGGGACGCCGCACCTGGCTGCGGACCTTCGCCTTCAGCCCCTTCTTGAAGAGGTGATCGGCGTCGTCGCCCAGCGGCAGGACCACGGTCACCTTGCGATGCACCTCGTCGAGCGTGGTGTCGAGCGACCGTCGCGCACGCAGTTCGAGCAGATCCACTCCCGCGTCGGCCGCGAGGCGACCCGCGTCCTCGGCGAGGAGCGTGCGGGCCGCGGCCGATCCGAGCGGCCCGCCGTAGTTCAGGAAGGGCATCGACACCAGGTAGTCCCCGAAGAGCAGGCTGCGCACGCGCACCAGCGGGTGCACCCCCTGCAGGCGACCGTCGTCGGTCACCGCGCGCATGTGCACCGGATGCCCGAAGCCGCGGCCGAACACCTCGCGCCAGCCCCAGAGGTGGCAGAACGTCCCCCCCTCGGCCGCCCGCACGAACTCGTCCCAGGCGGCGCCGTCGGTCCACTCGACGACGGACTCAGGCATCGGGCGCCTCCATCGCATCGACGGTCTCGATGATCGGGCGAAAACGATACTCGCGGGCGAGCCTCTCGATGCGCGGCCAGGTCCGGTCCAGCCCGTAGAAGGCCCGCAGGCGTGTGCGCCAGGGGGCGGCGACCGTCGGAGCCACGTCGAGTTCCCAGGGATGGATGTAGAAGGTGGCCGGCTCCCCTCGACCCGCCGCCTGCTCGAAGGCCGAGCGGAGGTAGCCGTAGGGGAAGAAGCGGAAGTACGCGCCCCCGGATGCGGGCCAGAGGCGACCGCCGAAGGCCAGCGTCGTCGCCGGAATCTCGACCAGCGCGCCCGCGGGGCGGTGAACCCAGTGCGGATCGGCCGGAGCGTCCGGGTAGCCGTAGGTCGGATGCCCCCGAATCGGGAAGAGGCTGGCGTCGTACCGGTAGCCCTCTTCGATCAGGACGTCGAACGCCCACTCCTGCCCGGGGGTGATCGAGAAGCTCGGCGCGCGGAAGCCCACCACCGCGGTACCGGTGAGATCCTCCAGCAGCGCGCGGTTCCTGCGCACCGAATCGCGAAAGGCCTCGGGCTTCTGTGCCGCCACCACCCGGTGGTCCCAGGAATGGGCCGCGATCTCGTGGCCCGCGGCCGCGCAGCGGCGCACCATGTCCGGCTCGAGCTCGGCCAGCCATCCCACGATGAACAACGTCGCCCGAAGATCGTGCTCGTCGAGAACCGCCAGCAGTCGGTCCATGACCTCGGGCGAACGCCGGGGCCACTCGTCCCACGACGAACGCGGCACGTGCGGCTCGAAAGCCGTGCCGTGAAAGAACTCCTCGACGTCCACCGTGAAGTGGTGCTGGAGCGACGCTGCAGTGGTGCCGGGGGGCGCGTTCATGATGTACAGTCTCGGTCTCCGGGCGCCCCCGCACCAGTCGTGCGGCCGGCGGCCGCGAGCCCCCTCCTCGGAGCCCGCCGGACGGGTCAGCGCAAGCCGGCCAGACGCAGCGTCAGACCGTCGACGCCGAGGCCCGCCGGCACGTTGATGCGGGGCACGCGATGGGCGTCCGCCACCCACCGCCCCGCCACCT
>JAHHMJ010000363.1 GCA_018678395.1 Gemmatimonadota bacterium
ATCGAGTTCGACGAGTTGTTCGACAGCGGCATCCGCACGTGGTTGCGCGCGTAGCCGAGGTTGACGTTGAAGTTCAGCTTCTCGCTGGGCGTGAAGCCGAAGTTCGCGCGGCCACCCGTACGACGAGAATAGTTGTTGTGGTAGATCCCCTGCTCTTCTCCGTTCTCGGCCGAGACGAAGAAGTTGAAGAGGTCACCACCACCCCGAGCCGAGATGTTGAAGTTGTACAACCCCGCACCGTTCTCGTCGACGCTGCCGTCGTTGCCGCGCAGCGCATCGGGAGTCAGCGTGAGCGGGTCGTACTGGAGCAGCGTGCCGGCCGACAGTCCGTGGCACCCGTCGTATGACGACGACGGGTCGACGTTCGACTCGGAGCACTGCCAGTAGGTGATCGGCCGCTGCAGCGCCCAGTCGCTGACGCCGGTGTCGAACCCGGCCTGCCACTGGATGCCGCGACCGGCGCGACCCTTCTTGGTGACGATCTGGATCACGCCCGAAGCCGCCTGCGCACCGTACAGCGTCGCCGCGGCGGGTCCCTTGATCACCTCGATCGACTCGATGTCGGCCGGGTTGATGAAGTCGAGGGCGTCCGTGCAGTGCGTCACCGAACCGCACTGGTCGTCGAAGTTGTTCGTTCCGCTCGAGATGCGCACACCGTCGACGAAGACGATGGGCTCGAACGAAGCGTTGAGCGAGCCCGAGCCTCGCAGACGGATCGACGAACCGTCACCGGCCGCGCCACCATCCGACAGAAGCGTCAGGCCCGGCGTCCGCGCCTGCAGCAACTGCTGCACGTCGGCGACCGGGACGTTCTCGACGACCTGCTCGGCCGAGAAGGTCGACACCGCGTTTCCGAGCGAGCGCTTCTGCGCCCCACCGGCGGTACCGGTCACAACCACCGCGTCGAGCTCGAGCGCCGTGGTCTGCATGTCGAGCTGAACGGTGGTGACCTGTCCCGCCGTCACCGTGACCTGCTCTTCGACCGTGCCGTACCCGATCAGGGTCGCCGAAACGGTCTGCGTTCCAACCGGTACGTTGAGAATCAGCACCTGGCCGTTGGCGTTGGCCAGACCACCGCGGCCCGTGCCAACCACCGAAACCTGTGCTCCGCTGAGCGGACGCGCGGACACCGCGTCCACCACGGTCGCCCTCACTGTCCCCGTGCCGGTCTGACCGGCGACTGGTCCCACCCCGAGCAGGAGCAGCACTGCAGCTCCCGTCACCGAGGCCCACGAACGAAAGTTTCTTCGCATCATGGATTCCTCCGTGGAAGTTGATGTTCGGGCACCGCACCTCACCCCCGCCGGGGCCTGAGGCCCGCCACCCACGAGTCGACGACTCGATTCCCCTGCCCGCAATGTGGACCCTTCCACCATGCGGCCCTGTCACGACAGGACAGAGTGACCTCCTACGATCGTACGTCACTATTGAGGTCGACTTACCTCACAAGCAAGACGCGCGTGCCGTCGAGAACGTGACACCCCGATGAATGCATCTGTCATGGGGCTCCCGCGAACCCCAATGCTACGTAGAAGTTCCATCCTCGAATGATCCGAACTTCCCGATGCATTCGAGGGTTCCAGTTCTCACCGCGACGTCCATCTCGAAATGTGCAGGTGACGATGAGACAGATACGTCGATGGGCCGTGATCGTGGCGTCTGTCGGGGCGGCGGCGTGCGCGTCGGCCGGGGGCGGTCCGCAAACCGGTCCCCCCATCGTGATCGAGGTCCAGAACAACAACTTCCAGGATGCGACGGTCTACATCGTCCGCGACGGCGAGCGGCAGCGCCTGGGTGTGGTCATCGGCAAGAACGACGAGAGCTTCTCCTTCCCGTGGCGCCCGAACATGGTCGTGCGGTTCGAGGTCCGCTTTCTCGGGGGCGGAGCGTGCGTGACCCCCGACTACGGGATGGACCCGGGCCAACGCCATGTGCTGGACCTGCACCCCGACATCAGGCTGAACACCGACTGCCGGCCGGTATCGGGGCGCGGGCAGCCTCTGTGACCGCACAGGGCCGTGACGGCGAACTCCTCCTTCGCCGAAGCCCCCGCGCTCGGTTCGGCGCGAGGGCTGTCCTGGCGGTCCTGGGCGTCCTGGCGTCGCTCTCCTGGACGCCCGCCTCACTGATCGCGCAGTCCCCTCCTCCCGACCCCGATCGCGACGACCTGCTCGATCGACCGCACGGCTTCGTCGCGGCCTTCGTGTCCGACGCGTGGGCGAGCACGATCGCCCCCTTCCAGCTTCGCGGGAACGACGCCTGGGCGCTGGGCGGGGTGCTCGCGATCGGCACCCTGCTCTACGCCGCAGACGGTCCGCTGTCGGCCGACATCGTCGAATCCGCCGACGGTGGCCTGGGGCGCCACATCGAGTCGCTCGGCGAGACGCTCGACCCGATGGGACTCATGGGGAAGACGAACCCGTATTGGATCGCCGGCATGCTCGTGAGCGACCTCGCGGGCTGGGAAGGCGGCGAGCTGGTCTTCAAGGAGCTGTTGTTCTCGCATTGGATCGCCGGACTGGGCCGACAGGGAATGCGTCGGGTCCTGGGGCGGCGGCGGCCCGACGAGGGCGCCGATCCCCGGACGTTCGATCCGGGCGAGGGAACGGCGCTGCCGTCCGGGCACATGGCCACCTTCACCCAGGTCGCGGCAATCCTCTCCCACCACATCGATCGGTGGCCCGCGACGGTCGCGCTCTACGGGCTCGCCGGGGCGATGGCCTACGAACGGGTATCGAGCGAGAAACACTGGGCGTCGGACGCCTGGATCGGCGCCGCCTGGGGTTGGGGCGTGGCCCAGGTCGTCATGGCGCGACGCGAGGAATCCGCCGGCATGGGTGCGCTCTTCGGA
>JAHHMJ010000258.1 GCA_018678395.1 Gemmatimonadota bacterium
CACGAGGTCGAGATCCGGCACGCGCCGGGGCATGCGCCGGGCCATGTCGTCTTCATCGCGCACGACGCGGGACTCGCCCTGGTGGGGGACGTGATCTTTCTCGGATCGATCGGTCGAACCGATCTGCCGGGAGGGGATTTCCACCGGCTGATGCGGTCCATCCGGGACGAGGTACTGACCCTCCCCGACGAGATGCGCCTCCTCACGGGACACGGTCCCGAGACGACCGTCGGCCACGAGCGCCGCCACAACCCGTGGCTCGTGCCCCAGTATCGGGGCGGATTCGCGTGAGCGCGGCGGCGTCCAGGCCGTTGCGGGCCGCCGTCTTCGCCTCGGGCGGCGGATCCAATTTCCAGGCGCTCCTCGATCACGAGGCCGGTCTCGACGATTCGCCGTGGACGACCGTGCTCCTCGTCACGGACCGCGCCTGTAGCGCGCAGGAGCGTGCCCGAGCTCGGGGCGTGGCCGTGCGCGTCGTGCCGGTGAGCGGTCGCGCTCCCGCCGAGGTGGCCGACGAGACCGTCTCGGCTCTGCGTGACGCCTCGGTCGACGTGATCTTCCTCGCGGGCTACCTGCGCCTGGTACCGGCGCCCGTGGTCGAATCGTGGTCGGGCCGCGTCCTGAACATCCACCCCGCGCTGCTCCCGTCCTTCGGAGGGAAGGGGATGTGGGGACGGCACGTCCACGAGGCCGTCCTGCAGTCGGGCACACGCATCACCGGCCCGACCGTGCACTTCGTCAGCGCGGCCTACGACGAGGGCAGCATTCTCGCTCAGTGGCCCGTCCCGGTGCTGGACGGGGACACGGCGGCGACCCTCGCCGCCCGCGTGCTGGAGGCCGAACATCGGCTCTACCCGCGCGCCGCCGAGCACCTCTGCCGAGCGGTACTCGCCGGGCGTCCGGCATTGCCGCTCGACCCCCCCTCGCCGCATTTCATGAGCGCGCCCGAGCCGCTCTCCTCACTCCAACCCCACAATTCTTCGCCATGAGCCGTCCCCGAGCCCTGCTGAGCGTTTCCGACAAGTCCGGTATCGTCGATCTCGGACGCGCACTCGTCGAACGCGGCTTCGAACTCGTGTCCACCGGCGGGACCGCGCGAGCGCTCCGCGAGGCGGGGCTCGAGGTGACCAGCGTGTCCGACATCACCGGCCATCCCGAGATGATGGACGGGCGTGTGAAGACGCTGCATCCCGCCGTGCACGCCGGCCTGCTCGCGCGCCGGAACCGTGAGGACGACCTCCGGGCGCTCGCGGAACAGGGCTACGGCCCCATCGACCTGGTGGCCGTGAACCTCTACCCGTTCCGGGAGACCGTGGCCCGCGGAGGGGTCCCGGTGGGCGAGGCGATGGGGAAAGTGGACATCGGCGGCCCGACCATGATTCGGGCGGCGGCGAAGAACCACACGGACGTCTGGGTCGTCGTCGATCCCGACGACTACGCGGCGGTCCTGGGCGTACTCGACGGACAGAGCGATGACGAGTCCGCGCTGCGCCGTCGCCTCGCTGCCAAGGTCTTTCGTCACATCTCGGGCTACGACGCGGCCGTCGCGGCCTATCTCGACGGTGACGATGCCGCGGCTCCGTTCACCGCCGCGGCGGCTTCGGTCTCGACGCTGCGCTACGGCGAGAACCCGGATCAGGAGGCGGTGTTCTACCGCCTGGGCGACACCCCCACCGGGATCGCCGCGCTCGAGCAACTGCACGGCAAGGCGCTCTCGTACAACAATCTTCTGGATCTGGACGGTGCGTTGCTGACCCTCGCGCCGTTCGCGTACTCGCCGAAGCCTGCGGTCGCGATCATCAAGCACACGACGCCCTGCGGGCTGGCGGTCGGTCCTAGCCTGGCCGAGGCCTACGACCGGGCTCTGGCGACCGATCCGGTCTCGTCGTTCGGCTCGGTGATCGCCGTCAATCGCTCCGTCGACCTCGACACGGCCGAGCGGCTCTCGAAGCTCTTCGTCGAGTGCCTGGTCGCTCCCGGGTTCGACGATGACGCCCTCGAGGTGCTGACCCGCAAGAAGAACGTCCGGTTGCTCGTCGCGCCGGCCGGGCCCGGGGGCATCGGATCCGAGCCGGACTCCGGTGGCTGGGCCGACGCGGGAGAGGACGTTCGTGGGATGGGTCGCTTCCTGGCGGCGCACTCCCTGAGGCCCGACCCCCGCGTGTTCCGCAGCGTCTACGGGGGGGTCCTCGCGCAATCGCCGCCGCGACCGCCCTTCTACGGCGTGGCCGGCGAGTCCTGGGCGGTCGCCACCGAGCGTACCCCCAGCGAGGCCGAATGGGACGACCTGCGGTTCGCGTGGGCCGCGGTGTTCGGTGTGAAATCGAACGCGATCCTGCTCGCCCGCGGTGGTGCCACGCTCGGAATCGGAGCCGGTCAGATGAGCCGGGTCGACGCGTCCCGGATCGCGGTGCAGAAAGCCGCCGACGCCGACCTCGACCTGGCCGGGAGCGTGCTCGCCTCGGATGCGTTCTTCCCGTTCCGCGACGGCGTGGATGCCGCGGCCGAGGCGGGAGTCCGGGCCATCGTCCAACCCGGCGGGTCGAAGCGTGACGCCGAGGTGATCGAGGCGGCGAACGAGCACGGAATCGCGATGGTGCTCACCGGGCGTCGGCTCTTCCGGCATTGAGTCCGCCCCGAAAAGGGTTCGACCGGTCGATCGTCGACGGTCCCATCCCCGGGGCCGTCTGGAAGCTCGCGTGGCCGACCATGCTGCAGAACGTGGTCGGAGGCCTCCAGGGGCTGGTCGACCACGCGATGGTCGGGCACTACGTCGGCTTCACCGGGAATGCGGCGATCGGGGTGTCCTGGCAGATCTTCCTGGTCGTCGTCGTCTTCATCACCTCGCTCTTCACGGGGATGGGGGTGCTGGTCGCGCGGTTCACCGGCGCGAACGACGCGACCAACGTCAACCGGACCGTCTACCAGGCGTTCCTGACGGCGTTGTTCCTGACGGTGTTCGTGATGGCGCCGGTGGGATGGTTTCTCGGTCCGGCCCTGCTCGATCTGATCAACGCCGATGCCGCGGTGCAGGTCGAGGCCCTGCCGTACCTGCGGACCATGTTCGTCTTCAGCTTCGGCATGATGCTGTTCTTCATGCTCGGCGGGGCTCTGCGGGCGGCCGGCGATGCCCGCACACCGCTGCGGTTGGGGATCGTCATGACGGTGCTCAACATCGTCCTGAACGTCGTCTTCATCGCGGGATTGGGCCCCATCCCCGCCTTCGGCACGACCGGTGCGGCCATGGGCACCGTGATCGCGGGCGGCGTCGTGAGCCACTACGCGATCTATCGCCTCGTGGTCGGCGGTTGGGTCGTCCGTTTCGAGCGGGCGCTGGGGTGGCGACCGGACTTCAAGGTCATTCGCGAGCTCTTCCGTTTCGGGCTTCCCACCGGTGTGCAAGGCGTGGCCATGAATGTGGCCGGGGTCCTGCTGCTGCGGTTCGTGGGGTCGCTGGAGTTGAGTGCGGAGGCGCAGGCCGTGTACTCCGTCGGGTACACCCAGCTCTTCTCGTTCATCACGTGGACCTCGGTGGGGCTGCTCGGCGCCACGGCCGCCGTGGCGGGCCAGAACCTCGGGGCCGGCCGGCCCGACCGGACCGTCGAGGGGGTCCGGGTCGCCGCCCGCATCGGCCTCGGGGTCGCGGTGGGCATCGGGGCCGTCTTCCTCTGGGTGCCCGAGGCGCTCTTCGGGATGTTCGGGATGACCGAACCGGCCGTGCTGGACCTCGGTGTCGAGCTCCTGCGCTACCTCAGCCTCTCGGGGATCTTCATCACGGTGGCGCTCACCTATACCGGGGGGCTGCAGGGCACCGGAGACACGCGCAGTCCCCTGTACATCTCCATCGTGTCGCAGCTCGTGATCCCGCTGGGGCTCTGCTGGATCATCCAGACCTTCTCGACGCTGGATCCCGGGGACATCTGGCTCGCGATCGTGCTCGGGCACTTCACGCGGATGAGCCTCAGCGTGGCGGTCTTCCGGCGCGGCGGCTGGCGTGACATCGAGATCCGCGTCGACGACCGCTGAGTCGGTCGGAGGCGAGCCGCCCCGAGGGGTGCCCGCGTCGCCGGGTCCGCCTCAGTCGTGCCACCAGTCTCCCAGTACCCGCTCCCAGTTCTCGAACCCGATTCGGTGCAGGTCGGACTGATCGAATCCGCCGTCCCGCAGCGCATCGACCAGCCGCGGCAGAGCGGCCACGTCGGGCAGGTCGCCCGGCATCGTGGCCCCGTCGAAGTCGGAGCCGAGCGCCACGTGTTCGACTCCGATGCGATCCGCGATGTAGCGAGCGTGAGCGACGATCCGCTCCAGTGAGGTGGCCGCGGTCCAGTCGCCATCCGCACGCAGGAAGCCGGTGTGGAAGTTGACGCCGACCAGGCCCCGGCTGTCGGCCACGGCATCGAGCTGCGCATCCGTGAGGTTCCGGGGCGAGGGCGAAAGGGCGAAGGCCGAAGAATGGGTCGCGACGAGGGGGCGGTCGCTGCGGGACGCCACGTCCCAGAAGCCCGCGGCGTTGAGGTGCGATAGATCGATCATGATACCGAGGCGCTCGCAGGCCTTCACGAGACGATGCCCTGCGGCGGTCAGGCCCGGGCCGATGTCGGGTGCGCGGGGGAAATCGAAGGGTACGCCGTGGCCGAAGGCGTTGGGACGGCTCCAGACGAGGCCCAGCGAGCGCAGCCCCGCGGCGTAGAGAACCTCGAGCGCCTCCAGCCGGGTGTCGATGCAGGCGGCTCCTTCGATGTGCAGGATCGCGGCCAGGCTGCCGGTGGCCCGGCTCCGCGCGAGGTCTCCGGTCGACCGCACCACGGTCAGTGCTCCCTCCGACGCCCGTTCCCAGCGAAGCAGCTCGGCGGCGTGCCGAAGCGTCTCTCCGAGGGCGCGGCGCCGATCGACGCGGGGGGGCGGCGGCACCGAGAACCCGCCCTCGATCACGCGCCCCTCGGCATCGTGCATCGGTCGGAGCTCCTTCGCCCAACCACGCGACGGTGTGAAGATGGCGAAGAACGCCCCGGCCAATCCTCCCTGCCGAGCTCGGGGCAGGTCGACGTGGCCCGCGTCGCGACCCGAGAGAAAGGCCGAGCGCGGATCCGCCTCGTCGGCGACGATGCGGGTCAGCGTGTCGTTGTGTCCATCGAGGATCGGGATCGGTTCGCTCATGGTCGTGGCGTAGCGGGGGTGGCAGGCCTCGGGATTCCGGGCTCTCGCGGTGGGGACGGGCAGGGTAGGCGGCCCGTGGGGCTCGCACCAGCACCCGGGTGTGGCGTCGACGACACAGGTGTGGAAGAGGACCTGCAGATTCGGCTGTGGTGGGCCCGCGACCGCGGCGTGACGCTACGGCGCGAAGTGTAAGCAGTACATGGGGTTGGGTGTGAAGAGCCGAGGTGGGAACCGTTTGTGCGTCAGGAGTGGGCAGCCAAGACCCTCCACACCGAGGTTGCGTACGTGCCCCCCTTCGCCCGCGTTCTCGACGACACCCTGCCCGGGCTGTTCCGCTCGAACCCCGAGACCGTCGTTCCCAATCGGACCGCGAACCCTTCGTTGGCGCGGTCGCGTTCGTCTTCCCGTGCGGCAGCGGCGAGTGCCGGGCGGACCGGGTCGGATCGGGCGGTTCGTGTGCTCAACGTGATCGTCGCGGGCGTCGGACTGGTTCTCACCGCACCGCTCTTCCTGCTGGTCGCCGTGCTGGTGAAGCGCTCGTCCGCGGGGCCCGTCTTCTACACGCAGCCGCGTGTCGGACTGGACCGTCGCACCGGACCCGCGACTCCCGAACAGCTCTCGCGTCGTCGTTTCGACGCCGGAGGTCGGATCTTCAAGATCTACAAATTCCGCACGATGACGGCCGACTCGGACCGGGCGGGGCAGGTGTGGGCCTCGGAGCAGGATCCCCGGATCACCCGGGTCGGTCGCATCTTGCGGAAGTACCGCCTCGACGAGCTGCCCCAGCTCTGGAACGTCCTGCGGGGCGACATGAACATCGTGGGTCCGCGCCCGGAGCAGCCCGAGATCTTCCAGGAGCTGCGCCGGGAAGTGATGCGATACGCCCATCGGCAGCGGGTTCTTCCCGGAATCACGGGCTGGGCGCAGGTCAACCACAGCTACGATCAGTCGGTCGACGACGTGCGGACGAAGGTGCGCTACGACCTCGAGTACATCGATCGGCGATCGGTCGTGGAGGATGTCAAGATCATGGCCCGGACACTCCCGGTCATGATCGGGCGGAAGGGTGCGATCTGAGACAACGGACGCGTGGCGGATCTCGAGGTCCGGGGGGTGTTCCCGGATCGGTGAGGAGCCTATGCTGCGAGGGTCGACTGCATGGCCCCCCCGTCACCTCGGATCGTGAACGCTCGTTCGAACCACTTCGCGGTCGGGCTCGTCGCCGTAGCGGCGGTGCTCGTGGGCGTCGTCCTTCGGATCGCCTATCTGGGAGCCGACCCGAGCTATCCGTCGTGGATCGGGTGGCTCGGAGACGAGGGGCGGTGGACCCAGGTGGGTCGAGAGTGGATGCTGTTCGGCGCGGTCGACCTGAATGCGCCCTTGTCCCGCAGCCACCTGATTCTCGGGCCCCTCTTCCAGGCGATCCAGGCCGTCGCGTTCCGGGTGTTCGGAGTCGGCATCGTGGTGGCCCGCTGGGTGAGCGTGCTCGCCGGCCTCACGCTGATCGCAACGGCATGGTGGTTCCTGCGGCCTCGCGTGGGGACCTGGGCGGCTGCGGTGGTGGTCGCCCTTCTCGCCGTCCACCCGGATCTCGTTTTCTTCAGCCGGGTCGCGATCCCGGAGATGGCGTCCCTCGCGCTACAGCTGCTTGGTTTCGCGCTGCTGGTCGGCGCGCCCCGCACGCGGGGTCGTGCCTTCGGGGCGGGGGTAGCGGTGGCTGTCGCCATGGGCCTCAAGGGCACCGTGGCCCCGCTGCTGATCGTCTTCATGGCCGTCGCCGTGGGCACGGGCCGCCCGGGTGATCCAGCGTCGCGGTGGTCCCGGTGCGGGCTCTTCGTCGTGCCGATCCTGGGCCCGGCTCTCGTGTTCCTGCTCGCCATCGGGGCGACGATGGGCTCCTTGCAGGGGTCGATCGGAGACATCCTCCAGTTCGCCCAGCTCGATTCGCTCTACGGGGCCTTCTCGGTGCTCTACGTCGGTGAGTGGACGATCCGCGCCAACGTGCTGCTCGCGGCTCTCTGGTCGGTGGGGGTGGCGCTGGCACTGTCTGGAGCGCCGGACTCGGAGGAGCGGACCCTCTTCACCGGGGCCCTGATCTGGGCCGCGGGCTGGATCGCCCTCTCGTCGGCCCTGCTCTATTTCCCCGAGCGCTACGTCGTGCACGTGCACGTTCCGCTCGTGCTCGCACTCGGGGCCGGTCTCGTGCTGCTCCGGAGTCAGGAGCACGGGTTGAGGACAGCGATCGAGGGCGTCGCGCGGGGTCGGAGACGTTGGGTTTTCGCTGCGGCGTTCGTCGTCCCGCTGGCGATTCAGATCACGGCCGCCGGGTTCTCCTGGGCCGCCGCCGCGGGTCTATCCGCCGGCGGGATGCGTGAGCATGCCGGCGCCGTCACGCTCGTCACCCTGCTGCTCGCGACGTGGCTCGCCGCGCGATGGTCGGTCGGTGCGGTGCTGCTGGCCGGGTTCGCGCTCCCGCTCGGTATGGCGACCGCGTGGTCCGCCGTCGATCTCCTAGAGGGCTTTCAGGTCTATTGGGGTGGGGGGGCGGGGGACGCGATGGCGTGGGCCTGGGTGTTCGGCGCCGCCATCGTGGGGGCCCTTCTGGCTCTGCGATTGCAGGGCCCCGACGGCTCGCGGGTACATCGGCTCGTCCTCGCCTACGTCGGTGCACTCGCGATCGTGTGGGTAGCGGATCGGGTGGACCGTCTGAACCGACGGACGTACGCCCTGGACGAGATTCGGGCGTCGCTCGTGGACCGATATCCAGAGGGCTCCGTCATCCGTGTCCAGGCGGCCTCGTCGGTCCTCATCGACACCCGGTTCAGGGTCGCGTACCCGGGCTGGGACGGACCGGCACCCGACATCCTCCTGGCCCTCGAACACGAGCCACCCTACTTCGACGTGACCGGATATCGCGAGGTCGCCGAGTTCGGGGCCCCGTTCGGCCCGCGGCATTACTACGACAACCCGGTCTGGGATCGCATTCGGATCTACGAGAGGGTGGAGATGTCGCCCTCTCCCGGCGTGGTCGTCAGGCCGGAAAGTCCTTGACCAGGCGGTTGTACACGGTCCCCACGGCTCGACCCACGATATATCCGATCACGAAGGCGTAGACGAAGCCGATGAGGCTTCCCAGGAAGCTCACGGAGTACCCGGGCAGGTAGAACCCCAGGAGCCCGAGGGTGCCCCCGACCTCGGTGCCGGGCGCCGGACCGATGAGAATCAGGATGTTGGTGGCCGCGAACAGCCCGACCCCCAGGACCAGGGCTCCAGCGACGCCCCAGGCGCGGGAATTGAGCCGGGCGACCGCCCGCCGGAGTTCGGTTTCGTCGGTGCTCATACGCGATCAGATGTGGTCGAGGAAGTCACGGGTCTGCTCGAGTTCGTTGCGGGTGCGGACCAGCCAGATGCTGGCGGCGAGAACGAAGTTGCGGCAGAACGCCAGGAACCAGGCTGCGACGAAGAAGGCGAAGCCGGCCGAGACGGCGCCGAAGAAGGCTCCCGACCAGGACACGTCGTGACCCGGGAGCAGGTACTGCAGGAGGTAGATCGGCCGGGGCGGATCGGGCATCGCCATGCTCCAGACCGTCACGACGAAGACCGAGACCGCGGCGACGAGGCCGACCGCGGTGCCCAGCGCGCGTTTGTGGATCGGGGCGAAGGCCAGCCCCGCATCCCCGCCGAGGTTCGAGTCGGGCGTCGAAGTCGTATCAGGCGTCATCGGGGCTCCCGGCTGGACGCGCGGAGACCGTCGTCAGGCTCCCCGCGGAAGGGTCGGCACCGTCTTCGAAGGTAGGGCGCGGTTCCCCGGGTGTCACGCGGCTTGCGGCGTGCCCCACCGCGGCGATGACGACGCTCCAACCGGAGATGAAGTGGAAGAGCAGATGGAACGGAACGACGCCCGCCGCGAAGGCCCAACCTCGATGCTCCGCGAACCATCGAAACAGCCGAGGATTCGACAGGGTGACGGCGAGCAGAACCGTCAGGGCCGCCCAGACGGCGAGCAGATCGGCCGTGACCGCCGCTACCGCGAACAACCCGAAGGCGACGCCCACGCCGGCCGTTCGGAGCCGATCGGCGGCACCGACATTCAGGCTCTCGGGGCGGGGTTCGGCCAGGAG
>JAHHMJ010000596.1 GCA_018678395.1 Gemmatimonadota bacterium
CATCGAGAAGGACCCCGCGCTGGAGCGGCGCTTCCAGCCGGTCTTCGTGGCGCCTCCCTCCGTGGAGGACACGGTGGCGATCCTGCGCGGCCTCAAGGAGCGCTACGAGGTGCATCACGGGGTCCGGATCACGGACGACGCGATCATCGCCGCGGTGAAGCTCTCGGACCGCTACATCGGCGGGCGCTTCCTGCCCGACAAGGCGATCGACCTGATGGACGAGGCGGGCAGCCGCCTCCGGATCGAGATCGACTCGATGCCTCAGGAGATCGATGAGGTCGAACGGCGTATCATCCAGCTGGAGATCGAGAAGCAGGCGCTCTCCCGCGAGGAGGAGCGGTCGGCCCTCGAGCGCCGCGACGCCATCGAGTCCGAGTTGAGCGAACTGCGCGAGAAGTCGAGTGGGATGAAGGCCCGCTGGCAGTCCGAGAAGGAGGCCATCCAGCGCCTTCAGTCGCTGAAGGAGCGCGTGGACGAGCTGCGGGTCGAGGCCGAGCGCGCCACCCGCACGGGCGACCTGGAGCGGGCCGCGCAGACCCAATACTCCGAGGTTCCCGGTACCGGGCAGGCGATCGGCATCGCTCAGGATCGCCTCGCGGAGCTGCAGGCGCACGGCAAGTTCCTCAAGGAGGAAGTCGACGCAGACGACATCGCGACCGTGGTCGGGGAGTGGACCGGAATTCCGGTCAGCCGCCTGCTCGAGTCCGAGCGTCAGCGGCTCGCGCACCTCGAAGACCATCTCGACAATCGGGTGATCGGGCAGCCCGAGGCGATCACGGCCGTCTCCAACGCCGTGCGGCGTGCGCGGGCAGGGCTTCAGGACCCGAACCGGCCCGTCGGCTCGTTCATCTTCCTCGGCCCCACGGGCGTCGGGAAGACCGAGACCGCGCGGGCCCTGGCCGACTTCCTCTTCGACGACGAGCGGGCGATGGTCCGCATCGACATGTCCGAGTACATGGAGAAGCACGCCGTCGCGCGCCTGATCGGAGCGCCCCCGGGCTACGTCGGCTTCGAGGAGGGCGGGCAGCTGACCGAGGCCGTGCGCCGTCGCCCGCACGCGGTGATCCTGTTCGACGAGATCGAGAAGGCGCACCCCGACGTCTTCAACGTCTTCCTGCAGATCCTGGACGACGGTCGACTGACGGACAGCCAGGGCCGCACCGTCGACTTCCGGAACACGGTCGTGATCATGACCTCGAACATCGGCAGCCAGGACATCCTGGAGGCCGCGGGACAGGGGGACTGGGAAGAGGTCAAGAAGCGCATTCAGCAGCAGATGCAGCGGCACTTCCGGCCGGAGTTCCTGAATCGCGTGGACGACGTGATCGTCTTCCATCCGCTCGGACGGGCGGAGCTGGCGCACATCGTGGACCTCCAGCTCGAGCGCGTGCGCGGTCTGGCACACGAGTTGGGCATGGACCTCGAGGTCTCGGCGGCGGCGCGCACGCGCCTCGCCGACGAGGGATACGACCCGGCGTTCGGAGCCCGTCCGCTCAAGCGAGTCCTGCAGCGTCGCATCCAGGATCCGCTGGCGTTGCTGCTGCTCGAGGAGGAGGTGCCCGAGGGGACCACGATTCAGGTCGACGTCGGCGGCGCCGACGAGGCGCTGACCTTCACCTTCCAACCCCCGTCGGAGGCGGAGGTCGCAACGGAGCCCGTCGCGGCCGGAGAGTCGGGTTGACGGGGGGGAGGGCTCTCGGGAAATTCCGCCGGAACGACCCACGTTGCCTCCCCCTCGCGACCCGTGATCCCATGCCCCGTCGATTCTCTCCGTTGGCAGGCGCCGAGTTCGCCGGCCGAGCGGCACGCGGTTCGCTTCTGGCTCTGACTCTCGTCGCGGCGTCGTGCGCCACGCAGACGGTGACGCGCTCCGGGGGCGGAACGGTTCCCGGGACCTCCCCGCTTCAGTCGGTCGAGCGCTTCCTGGCGGCCGTGAACGCCCGCGATCTCGATGGGATGGCGTCGGTCTTCGGCACATCCGACGGTCCGGTCGAGGGGGACCGCGTCGAAGTCGAGATCCGCATGGACGCGCTCGCGACGATTCTCGCGCACGAGTCCTACGAGCTCGTATCCGAGCGTCAGGTGCCCGGACGGGTGGACATGACGACCCGGGTCGGGGTGACGCTGACCATCGCCGGCGAGGTCCATTCCGACGTCGCGTTCCTCACCGTGCGCACCGGCGAGGGCCGCTGGATGCTCCAGGAGATCGACCTCGAGGCGATCACGGGTCGCTGATCGGGTGTTCCTCGACGAGTTCGATCAGAACGCGGCCGGTCGAGCGCGGGTGCAGGAAGGCGACCGAGTGGCCGAAGGCGCCGGGCCGGGGTTCGGCGTCGATGAGCTCGAACCCGTCGGCGGCGAGTCGTTCGAGGTCGGCGCGCAGATCGTCGGAACGATAGGCGATGTGGTGTAATCCGGCGCCGGACCGGTCGAGGAAACGGCCGACGCCGGTGTCGGGCGTGAGCGGCTCGAGAAGCTCCAGCTGCGGGCCGACGAAACACACTCGGACGCCCTGGGTTTCCAGGGTCTGGATCGGGGAACTCCGGTGGCCGGTCACGGATTCGTAGAGTGGTACGGCCGAGGCCAGCGAGGGAACGGCCACGGCGACGTGATGGAACGGTAGTCCAGGCATGGATTCCGGTGGATCGGGGGCCTTCGGGCCTCCCCGTACGAGGTGCCTCTCGGGGGACGTTCCCCCGACGGGACGCGAACATACAGGAGATACGAGATGGCGGACAGCGAGAACCTTCTGACGGTGACGGACGGAAACTTCAACGAAGAGGTCGAGCAGTCCGGCGACCTCACGATGATCGACTTCTGGGCGGCGTGGTGCGGACCGTGCCGCATCATCGCGCCGGTCGTCGAACAGCTCGCCGACGAGTACTCCGGCAAGGGGCTGCGCGTAGGCAAGCTGGACGTCGACCAGAACCCGAGCACGGCGGCGCGCTACGGCGTGCGGTCGATTCCCACGGTCCTGTTCTTCAAGGACGGCGAGGTGGTGGACCGCCTGGTCGGCGCCATGCCAAAGCCGTACTTCGATCAGAAGATCGAGGCGCTGCTCGGAGACTGAGCGGCGTCGCTCGAATCCACGACGGCCCGGTCGGTTCGCTCCGGCCGGGCCGTCGTGCATATACTTGCAGGATGGCCATGCTCCACGTCGTCGCGACCCCCATCGGCAACCTCGCCGATCTGCCCCCACGGGCCGCTCGCGCCCTCGAGGACGCGGACGCGGTCTACGCCGAGGACACCCGTCGTACGGCCACGTTGCTGCGCCACATCGGGGCCCATACACCCCTTCGTTCGCTCCATGCCCACAATGAGGCACGGCGCGTGCAAGAGGTTCTGACGCGGCTCGACGCCGGGGAGTCGGTCACCCTGGTTTCGGATGCCGGGACGCCCCTCATCTCGGATCCGGGTGGGCGACTCGTTCGCGCCGTGCTCGACGCCGGGCACACGGTCGTGCCGGTTCCGGGGCCGTCCGCGGTGCTCGCCGCCCTCGTGGGATCCGGGCTGCCGGCCGATCGGTTCGCGTTCCTGGGGTTCGTGCCGCGCAAGGGACGGGAGCGGAGTGCGACTCTCGACCGGATCGTGGAATCCGAGGAGACGATCGTCGTCTTCGAGAGCCCGGAACGCCTCGTGGCGCTCCTGGCCGATCTCGAAGCGCGATGTGTTGGGGAGCGGGAGGCCTGCGTCGCGCGGGAGTTGACCAAGCTGCACGAGACGTTCGCGCGAGGAACCCTCGCCGAACTTCGGGCTTACTACGAGCACACCCCTGCGCGGGGTGAAGTCACGGTCGTCGTGGCTGCGGCTGCGCCGGCGGCCCCCGAGGACCGGGACGTGGAGGCTCGCCGCGAGGCGGCCGCGCTTCTGGCCGCGGGGACTCCGCCGAGCAGCGCTGCCCGAGAGGTCGCTCGGCGCATCGGGATCCCCCGCAACCGGGCCTACGCTCTGGTACAGACCCTCCAGGAGGACGATGGTCCGGCATGATCGGTGTGGTGGTGGTGGGGCCCGTCCGGAGGGACGCGTGCTGAGACTCGCCTGGGTGACGGTGGTCGCCGTGGGGGTCGTGGCCTTCGGTGCGATCGGTGATTCGCGCGCGACGGACTCGGCCGCGGTGGCGACCGGGGCGTCGCCGATGCCCGGTGTCGCGGCCCGCGATGGATGGCCCGGGGATGGGGGCGACTCGATCACGGTCGCGCGACTCCGCTACGACGGCGGGGGCGACTGGTACGCGAACCCGTCGTCGATCTCCAACCTCCTCCAGGCGATCGGCGACCGCACGGGTGTCCCGGTGGCGCGTCGTGAAGTCGTGGTCTCGGCGCTCGATCCGACCCTGCGCGACCACCCGTACCTGTA
>JAHHMJ010000297.1 GCA_018678395.1 Gemmatimonadota bacterium
CTCGCGTCCCGAGAGGATGGCCAGGTAGGCGTCCGCCGTGCTCGCGAGCAGTTCGGCCTCGACGTCCCGACGCTCGGCCCGGCCCGCGCCGTCGAGGGCGCGGGCGCGATCCACGTCGGCACTGCGGCGGCCGCCGTCGAAGACGGTCCAGGAGGCGCCCAGCGTGCCTCGCATGAGGGTCGGATCGAAGTCGGGAACGGCGGTCGGGTCGAAGCGGTGGAGCGGGGCGACGAGCATGGGCTCCTGGAAACGCGTCACACCGCCCTCGACCCCGAACTGGGGCAGCCACGCCGCGCGCGCGACCTGCAACCCCGCCCGCGCCGCATCCGACGCGGCTGCCGCCGCCTGAATGGAGGGGTGGACGTCCAGGGCCCTGCGGAGGACGCCGGCGAGGCTCGCAGGGGTGCCTGGATCCTGTGCGACCCGCGCGGCGGCGCGGCCGGGGACGCCGGCCGAGATCAGGAGTGCCCCGATCAGGCAGGCGGCGGCATGCGCGGCCCGGGGGGTCTGCGGGGTCGAGGTTCTCATGCGGTGTCGGGAAGAGGGGATGCGGTCAGTCCGGCCCGGACGAAGGCGCGGGCGTGGTCGACGAGCCGTTCGAAGCTCTCGGTGTCGGCGAGATCCAGGCCCAGCACGTCGCGCAGCGGAGTCTGCACGAGGGTCAGGTAGACGGGCTGTGCGATGAGGCTCAGCGAGAGCAGCACGGGATCCCCGTCGCGGACGGAGCGCTGCCGCTGACCCTCCCGAACCAGCCCGGCGAGCGTGCCCAGGATCGATTTCATCGCGACCGCGACCGGAGGGGGAGGGAGCTGTCCCGCCGCGATGCGCTCCATGAGGAAGCGAGGCAGGTCACCGTGCGCCGCGAAGTGGCGGAAGTAGGCTTCCACGACAGCGTCCAGTCGATCGAGCGGGGGCGCGTCGCGAGAGGCGACTTCGGCAACGCGGTCGCGAAGGGGCACCACCATGGAGCGCAGCACCTCGTGGTAGAGGGCCTGCTTCGATCCGAAGTGGTAGGTGATGGCGCCGAGGTTCGCCTCGGCCCGCGACGTGATCGCGCGAACGGAGGCACCGTCGTAACCCTGTTCCGCGAACAGCTCGCGGCCCGCCCGCATGAGGGAGGATCGTGTGTCGTCCGCTCGTGGCGAGGTCGTGCGCGAAGAACCATTCATACGTTCGTATTATTCGTGAACCTCGCTCGGATCGCAACCCCTGCGTCGAAGCGGGGTGTGAACGACGCACGCCATGCACCCCACCCCTTCAGCGCGACCCACCGCCCATGGCCCGTACCCCTTCGACCATGCTGTCCCTCGGCACGCCGATGCCTGCCTTCGCACTTCGCGACGTCCGCACGGGCGAGACCGTGTCGGCGACCGACTTGCGAGGAGCGCCCGCGACGATCGTGGCCTTCTGGTGCAATCACTGCCCGTTCGTGATCCACGTCGCCGAGGCGTTCATCGCCTTCGCGCGGGAGGCGGCGGAGCGAGGTGCCGCGGTGGTCGCGATCTCGTCGAACGACGTCGAGGCGTACCCTCAGGACGGCCCCGATGCGATGGCTCGGCTCGCCGAGAAGTCGGGCTACGGGTTCCCCTACCTCTTCGATGAGACGCAGGAGGTCGCCAAGGCCTTCGCAGCGGCGTGTACGCCGGATCTGTACCTCTTCGATCGTGACGGTCGCCTGGTCTACCGCGGGCAGTTCGACGACAGCCGACCGGGCAACGATCGTCCGGTCACGGGCCGCGACCTGCGCGAGGCGCTCGATCGTGTGCTCGAGGGCGAGGCCGTGCCGACCGAGCAGCGCCCGTCGGTGGGCTGCAACATCAAGTGGAAGCCGGGCAACGCGCCGGAATACTACGGGGCGTGACGGCCCGGACGGCTACGCGTCGACCGCAGTCTCGTCGTCGGAGCTCACCGTCGCGACCGTGATCGCGGGCGGATCCGTGAGGTGCCGCTTCACGGCGCATTGGTCGACGGCTCGAAGCAGCGCCTTCCGGTAGCGTTCCGGGAACTCGGGCGGCAGTTCGATCTCGATGCGCAGGTCGTCGACGTGATGGGTCTCGCGGTTGGTGTGGCTGACCTGCCGAATCCGAATCCCGTCCGTCGGGATCTCACGGTGCCTGCAGAAGCTCTGCACGTAGAAGCCCGCGCAGGTGCCGAGCGAGGCTAGAAAGAGCTGGAACGGCGCCGGCGCGGAGCCGTCCTGGTCGGTGATCACCACCTGATCTCTGAACCGGGCCTCGACCCGATCGCCGCCCACGAGGGCGATGTCCATGCGCATGTGACTCTCCGCTGAAGACGGTGGGGGCCGTCGGTGGCGCCCGCGCGTGCGACTCGGCACTCCGCCTTCAACCTCTCGCGGTGGGGCGTGTGCGTCCGTCGGGAGTCCTCCGCAACCCTCGGTCCGGTAGCTCCCCTCGACCCGGAGAGGGCCGGTAGACCGAAAGAGACCCCACCCCGTGCCCGGCGCGTCTCGCACCTCCGTCCCACGATGCGGTCCCATCGGTACCGATTCGAGGATCCCGGAAACGCGGAACGCCGCCGAGGCGAACCCCGACGGCGTCCATTCATTCGCGATCCGAACCTGGCGCGATGGCCACATCCGGCGCGAACAGCGTGAATCGCTGTTACGACTTGTCAGTTGCCGTAGCGGCGACCGCTTGCCCGTGCCAGGTCGGACGGTATACTCGGACTAGTCAAGGGATCACCTCCTTCATACGGGGAAACTTCGGGCCTCCCGGAGCCGTGGGTTGGCTCTCGCGGTCAACCTACACGGCCCGGGCCGAAGAGTTCAAGTCGACGTCCCTGATTCGTCGCGTCAGGCGTTGCGCAGCGTACGGCGCAGGAGGAAGATCGCGGCGACCACGGCGATCACGATCCAGAGCACGCCCCAGGCCATCGTCGGGATTCCCGTGAGCTCGGCCAGCATTCGGGCATCGGACTCGATCTCGGGGCGGTCCAGGATGTCGCTCTTGATGTCCAGGATCGCGTAGAACACGGACGTGAGGCCCAGGCCCATGAGCAGGCGACTGCTCCAGGTCACCGGAAGCCGTCGGCCCGAGACCAGGAGCGCCGCTCCAAAGAGCGCGCCGAAGACGAGACCGAACGGGTTGCGAACGTAGATGGCGGTCAGTGCCAGCACGGCGCCGCCGACCACCGCCAGCAGGGTGCCCGACGAGACGCGCTTCCACTGGGCGCCGCTCATCAGGAGCGCTCCGAAGGCGAGGCTGCCGAGGTAGCCCGCCGAGAGCGTGATGAAGGGCGAGCCCCCCCGGCCCAACGTCAGCCCGCCTTGCTGGGGACTGAGCGTGATGGCTTCGACGGCGCCGCCGGTGGCCACCAGGGCGGCGGCGTGACTCACCTCGTGGAGCAATACCACGAAGATCTTCAGCGGGTACACGACGGGCGTGTACCACAGGTACCACAGCGCCACGAAGTACAGGCCGAAGCCCAGGACGAAGCGTAGCCGGCGACGATCAGGAGAACTCATGCTCTCATTACGCGCCGTCGCCCTGGCGAGTTTCCTCCGGTAGCCGGATCGGGAGCCATCGATGGAG
>JAHHMJ010000080.1 GCA_018678395.1 Gemmatimonadota bacterium
TAGACCGGCCGGACGGCGCCGATCACGCGTCCTCGACCAGTTCGGCCACGTCGGCGGACGTCACGATCCCGGCGTCCGGAACGGGGTCGAGGAGCGGGACGCCGTTCCTCACCGTGCCCGACGTCGCACCCCTGCCGAGCGCCTCACGAGCGAGCGCCTCACGAGCGAGAGCCGAGAGAACCTCCCCGGCGGTCGAGCCCCGAAGCCGGGCAATTTCCTTGACTGCGCGCAGCACGTCGTCGTCGAGATTGAGCGTCGTTCGCATGCTCACAACATTACGCATCACACATCACGCATCAACAGGGTGAGGCCCGGGGGACATCGACGTTGGTCCCTCGTCGAGGGCGGTTCGATGGACCGACGTGCCTCCTCGTCCTCACCCGCACCTCTGGCCTCGCCGGCCCCGGCTCACCATCATGCGCCCATGATCCACGCCTCCATCACCTCACTCGATCCCGCCGACTGGATCGTCGTCGACGACGGCGTCATGGGCGGCCGCTCGCGCGGTCAGATGGAACAGGTCCGCGGAGAGACCCGCGATTCCGCGGCGCTGCGCTTCCACGGTGTGCTGCGTACCCAGGGTGGCGGGTTCACCTCGATCCGCTCGCGGGGGATGAGCCAACGGCTCGACGGGGGCGGCACGATCGTGCTCAGAGTGAAGGGCGACGGTCGACGCTACGTGTGCGACCTGAGGGATTCACCGCGCCTGCGGGGGTTCAGCGCCACCTGGAAGCTCGGCTTCCGGACCGAAGAGGACCGCTGGACCGACGTGCGGCTGCCGGTCGCCGACTTCGAGCCGTTCTGGCGCGGCAGTCAGCTCGACCGCCGCCGCGTCGAGGGCAGCGCACCCTTCTGGCAGCTGGTGCGTAGCATCGGCTTCACGGTCGCCGACGGCATCGACGGACCCTTCTCGCTCGTCATCGGGCGGATCGGCACCGGCTGACCTCGAGGGCCGACCGCTCGGGCCGAGGCGCGCAGCACCCGGAGTGGCCCCACAACGCCCTGTCCGCGCCCATCCGACGGGAGTAGATTCCAGCGTCGTGCCGACCAGTCGCCGACCAGTCGCAAACTCGTCGCCAACGTCACCGCCGAGCCACTTCCCCGCCCCTCTCTCCGGAGCCGCGCATGACTACCGTCGGCGCATACGAAGCCAAGACGCATCTCGCGGATCTGCTGAGGCGGGTCGAGGCTGGCGAGCGCATTCGTATCACGCGCAACGGGCGCCCGATCGCGGACCTCGTTCCGGCGGACCCGTCGCTGACTGCCTCCCCCGACGACGTCGTCGATCGGCTGCTCGACTTCCGGCGCGGCCGCCCCCTCGGCCCGGATCTCACGATCCGCGATCTCATCGAGGCCGGACGCGGGCCTCGGGACGCGACGCCGTGAGTCTCGTCCTCGACGCCTCGGTCGCGCTCTCCTGGGCCTTCGACGACGAAGGCGGTGAGTACGGCACCGCGGTCCTGCAGCGACTCCGCAGCGCCGAGGCCGTGGTGCCCACGTTGTGGCCGCTCGAGGTGGCGAACGCCCTGGCCGTGGGAGAGCGACGGGGCCGTCTGACTGCGGCCGAGAGTGCGCGGTACGCCCGGCTGCTGCTCTCGCTCCCGATCTCGATGGAGCCGGCCGAGCGCAGCGGATCGCTGGAGTCCACCCTCCGGCTCGCACGAAACCGCGGACTGTCGGCGTACGACGCCTGCTACCTCGACCTTGCGATCCGGTACGGGCTTCCCCTGGCGACTCTGGACGGAACGCTTCGAAGCGCCGCCGAAGCCGAGGGCGTGGAGGTCTTCGAGCCGTCCTAGACCGGCAAACTTCGGCATTGCCTGCACGGGCCGACACTTCCTACCCTGGACTCAGAAGGCACCGTGCACGTCCGCGAGCTACCCCTCCCTGCTCGGAGAATGCCGATGTCCCGGCGATTCCCTCGTATTCTCGTGCTCCCGTCGCTGCTGGCCCTCACGGCGATCCTCGCGTGCGGAGGCGATGACAATCCGGCGGATCCGGATCCGGTCACGACGTCGGTGGCCGTCACGCCTTCGTCGTCCACCCTCGTCGCAGGCGACTCGGTCACGCTCTCGGCACAGGCTCGGAATTCGGACGGAGCGGTGG
>JAHHMJ010000126.1 GCA_018678395.1 Gemmatimonadota bacterium
GCGCATCACGAACCACCAGGACATCGCGGTATCGCCGGCGTGGTCGCCGGACGGGAGCCGCCTCGCCTACATGACGTACGCGCCCCTGCAGCGGGTCTTCGAGGCGAATCTCGCGGGCGGCGAACCGCGCATGATCGATCCGGGGCGGGAGGGCAACTACCTGACGCCGTCCTATCATCCGGATGGGCAGCAGCTGATCTTCGCCGTGCAGGGCATCAACAACCGCTCGGGGCTCTTCACGTGGGATGTTCGTCGCAACTGCTGCATGGCGAGCCTCACCGAAGGGCGCTTCTTCGACGTGAGCCCAGTGTACTCGCCCGACGGCGGGCGGGTCGTGTTCAATTCGAGTCGCCTCGGGTCGGCCACCCCGCAGATCTACGTGATGGATGCCGATGGGGGCGACCCCACCATCCTGTCGCCGTACGAGTACGGAGCCGCCGGCTACTACAACGCTCCCGACTGGTCGCCCTACGGCGACCTGGTGGCGTTCCACGGTCGCGTGGGTCGCAGCGGCGCCTACCACATCCTCGTCGCTCGCATGGGTGAGCGTGGCCGCCTGACGCGGCTCACCAGCGAGGGGAACAACGAGGACCCCGCCTGGGCCCCGGATGGCCGGCACATCGTCTTCGTCGGCGAGCGGAACTGGGGGAAGGGGCTGTTCGTCGTCGACTCGGCGACCGGGGCGATTCGCCCCATCCTCCGCGGCGTGGACGTCGGCGAGCCGGACTGGTCGCCGTCGGTGCGGCGTTGATGACCCCCGCACGCGTGCGCGGGCACGCGCGCGCCGGCGTCGGCCGTCCGGGGGGGCGCAGGGCCCGTGTCACCCCGCTTTTCTGGTCGCGGGACCGCACTCCACACGGTGCGTTCCGGCCTCCACCGGCACCAAACCCCCATCGGTGGGGGTGGACGGCGTTGCGCGGTACCGCATTTTGGGGTATAGAGTATGCGACGTCATCTGTTCCCGGAGGGGATCAGAGGGCGTCGGCAGCGCAGCGTCCCGCGGTGGATCCCCGGGTTTCGCGCGCGGGCAGGAACTGCATCTCACCACTCAACCTGGAGCAGGAATGATTCACCGCCGTCTAGTTGGCCCCGCGCTGGCTGCCGCGCTCATCCTCGCCGCGTGCGGCGGAGATCCGCCCCCGCCGCCACAGCCCGTCGGCCCCACCGCCGAGGAACTCGAGCAGATGCGCCAGGACTCGATCCGGGCCGCCGAGGAGGCTGCTCGCCTCGCCCGCGAGGCCGCAGAGGCCGCCGAGCGTGAGCGGGCCGCCGCCGAGGCCGCCATGCGCGAGGCGCGTGCGACCCTCGAAGAGATGGTCTTCTTCGACTACGACGAGTCGACGCTGCGGGCCGACGCCGAGGCCGTGCTGCGTAGCAAGGCCGGCATCCTGCGGGCGAGC
Source organism: Gemmatimonadota bacterium (assembly GCA_018678395.1). GTDB lineage: Bacteria > Gemmatimonadota > Gemmatimonadetes > Longimicrobiales > Gaopeijiaceae > Gaopeijia. The sequence continues at coordinate 1,401 of JAHHMJ010000126.1, forward strand.
CCGGCGGTGCGTATCCGCATCGAGGGTCACGCCGACGAGCGGGGTTCGACCGAATACAACATCGCGCTGGGCAATGCGCGTGCCGAGGCGGTCCGCCAGTTCTTCGTCTCGTTCGGCATCGATGCCGGTCGCTTCGACATGGTGTCCTACGGTGAGGAGCGTCCTCTGGCGATGGGCAGCAACGAGTCCTCCTGGGCTCGAAACCGGCGGGCGGAGTTCGTCCTCACGGCGGGCGCCGACCAGATCAATCCGGGCATGTAATTCGATTCCACCGGCGGTTCCCCCGGAGGGCTCAGGCTCTTCGGGGGAAGCCGTGCGGGCTGCGGTAGACGATGACGATGACGATTCGATACTCGGCGGGGAGGACGCTCGGCGTCCTGCTCGCCGCACTGGTCGTTGGGGGCTGCGCCACCAAGGGCGACCTCCGGGACGTGCAGACCGAAATCCGTGCGCTCTCCGCGCGGCAGGACTCCCTCATGGTGGAGATTCGCCGCCAGGAGGCCATGACGCGCGACACGTTGCGGCAAACCTCCGACCAGCTCTTCGAGATCCGCGGAGACGTGGCGCGACGCCTCGATGCGCTCGAGGCCTCCATCGATCGGCTCACCGAGCTGGTGGGACAGACGCAGCGTTCGCTCACCTCGGTGCGGGACCAGATCGAATCACAGCCCCGTCGAGGAGGCGGTGGAGGGGACTTCGGTGGGGCCGTCGGCGGCGGATCGCCGGCGGATGCAGTCGAGTCTTACAACGCCGCCGTGCAGGCATACAACGCGGGCCAGTTCACGGCTGCGGCGTACGGGTTCGACGAGTTCATCGCGCAGTTCGCGGGTGACGAACTGGTCCCCGACGCCTACTTCTTCCTGGGGGAGGCTCGGGTTCAGCTCCAGGATCCGGAGGGGGCCATCCAGGCCTATCGCCAGGTCATCGAGATGCACCCGGATTCGCCGCGGGTGCCCGCGGCGCGTGTGGGGCTCGGCCTGACGCTGCTGGAGCAGGGCGACACGACCGAAGCGCGCATCCAGTTCGAGACGGTGATCGCGACCTGGCCGGACGACGAGGCTGCCGTGCGGGCGCAGGAAGCGCTCGACGGTATGGGCGCCGACCCGCTTCTCTGACGGGTCGGAGACGTTCGCGTGCGGTGCCCGGAGTGTGACGCCACCGAGAACCGCGTCGTCGATACGCGTACCTCTCGCGGTGGGCGCGCCGTACGTCGCCGTCGGGAGTGCCTGGTGTGCGAGACGCGCTTCACGACGTACGAGTACGTCGAGGAACGACCGGTCCAGGTCCTCAAGCGCGACGGGAGCACCGAGGAATTCAGCCGCGAGAAGCTGCTGCGCTCGCTGAAGATCGCGTGCGCTAAACGACCGGTCTCGGGGGCGCGGATGGAGGCCATCGCCGACATGGTCGAAGAGAGCGTCGCCCGCAGTGCGGGGGTCGAGGTGCCGTCGGAGACGATCGGCGCTCTGTTGATGGACGCCCTCCGGCCGCTCGACCGCGTCGCCTACGTTCGCTACGCGTCGGTCTACCGCAACTTCCAGGACATCGGCGAGTTTCAGGAGTTCGTCGACGAACTCACCCTCCGACAGCAGCGGGAGCTCCAGGCCAGGAATCAGGTCGAGCTTCCCCTGGGGTAGGGACTGCCGATGGAGCGAGCGCACAAGAACCTGCGCGGCGAGATGCCGTTCCTCGATCATCTCGAGGAGCTGCGCTGGCGTATCTTCAAGGCGGTCGGTGCGCTGTTCGTCGCAACGGCGATCGGCTTCTTCCTGGTGTACCGCTACCAGGTGATCGACCTTCTCATCGAGCCGGCCAACCCGTACCTGCCCGAGGAGGGACTGGCGTACTTCAGTCCCACCACGCCGTTCTTCTTCATCCTGAAGTTGTCGGTCCTGGCGGGGGTGATCCTCTCCTTTCCGATCATCCTGTACCAGGTGTGGGCCTTCCTGTCGCCGGCGTTGGAGAAGCGGGAGAAGCGACTGATCGTCCCCGCGCTCTACGGGGGCATGGTGCTCTTCGCCGCGGGCGCCTGGCTGGCCTACGACATCGCGCTGCCCGTGAGCATGCGCTTCTTCACGGGCATCCAGAGCGAGGTGCTCTACGCGGTATTGGGGGCGGACGAATATCTGTCCTTCGCAGTCCGCCTGCTGGTCGGCTTCGGGATCATTTTCGAGCTTCCCATCGTAATCC
>JAHHMJ010000277.1 GCA_018678395.1 Gemmatimonadota bacterium
TCGGTGCCGGGGTCGCTGCCGCCACGGCCTCCACGAGCTCGGTGCCCGCGCCCGGCCGGTCCGGATGGGACGTCGAGGCCCAGACGGTTCCGACGACGTACCAGTCGGCGGCGGGCTCGACCTCGAGGTCCACGACTCCGTGCACCGAGCGTCCGAGCGGCAGATCGCCGGCCACCTCGCGCGCTCTGCCCAGCGGCAGGGACCGTTCGGCGAGCTGGACCCCGGCGGCACCGACCGCCAGACCGACGTCCAGGCGGTCGTTGACGACCAGATGCCCATCCCCCGGTGTGAGCGCCCGCGCCAACCGTTCCAGCGTGCCCCCATGGGCCCGGGGGGCTCGCAGATGAAGCGCCACGCGCGTCCCGCCGCGAGCGAGAACCGCACGCGCCTCGTCGACGAAGCCGGGACGGGCGATCACCACGTCGTCGGTGATCACGTGGAGCACGGGGAACCCGGAATCGCCCCCGAGGGGACTCGTCATTCGAAGCGGGTGCCACCGGCGATGGATCGACCCCGCAGCCAGGCCCCGGCAGCCATGCGGCGGCGGCCCGGCGGCTGCACCTCGTCGAACCAGACCACGCCGTCGCCCGCCGCGACGCCCAGACCGCGGTCCGGATCGCCCGCGACGTCGATCACGGCACCCGGCTCGTGGTCTCCGCTCCCGTCGGCACCCCCGTCCCCGACGCCCAGACGAGGCCGGAAGAGCTTGAGGGGGTCGCCGTCGAGTGTCGTCCAGGCGCCGGGGACCTCGTCCATGGCGCGCACGTGGTCCGCAACCTCCCGAGCGGCCCGTGTCCAGTCGATGCGCGCCGCCGCACGGCTCACCTTGGGGGCGAAGGTCGCGAGTTCGTGGTCCTGTTCCTGCTCGGTCAGCGCCCCGGCGGCGAGCAGCGTCAGCGCCTCGATCAGGGCCTGCGCCCCCAGCTCCGACAGCCGGGCGGCGAGCTCCGTCGACGTCTCCTCCGGGCCGATCGGCTCCTCGACCCGGTACAGGACGGGCCCGGCATCCATGCCCTCGACCATGCGCATGACCGTGACGCCGCTCATCACATCCCCCCGGGCGATGGCCCAGTGGATGGGCGCTGCTCCCCGCAGCGCGGGCAACAGCGATGCGTGGACGTTGATCGAGCCGAGACGCGGGAGATCGAGCACCTCGCGCACCAGAATGTGCCCGTAGGCGACGACGACGGAGAGGTCGGGCTCGAGGGCTCGGATCTGGTCCATGAACGCCTCGCCGCGGGGTCGGTCCGGGGTGAACACCGGGATCCCTTCGGCGAGAGCGAGTTCCTTGACCGGAGACGCCCGCAGCACCCGGCCACGGCCCGCGGGCCGGTCGGGTTGCGTGACCACCCCGACCACGTCGTAGCCCTCTTCCGTGAGCGCCCGGAGCGTCGGGACCGCGAACGTCGGGGTCCCCCAGAAGAGAATTCTCACAAGCCGACCTCCTCCTGGAGCTTCCGCCAACGCTTCAGCAGCATCTGCCGCTTGAGAGGGCTGACCCGGTCGACGAACAGCACCCCGTCGAGGTGATCGATCTCGTGCTGAAGCGCCCGTCCGAGCAGATCGTCGGCCTCGACCGAGAAGGGCCGGCCCTCGGCGTCGAAGCCCTTCACCTCGACCACGGCCGGTCGCTCGACCGACTCTTCGAGCCCGGGAATCGACAGGCAGCCCTCCGTCGCCTTGTCCGTCTCGCGACTGACGGCGACGATCTCGGGATTCACGATGGCGAAGCGCCCGGCTTCGGGTTCGTCCTCGTTCCGTACGTCCACCACGAGAACGCGCTCGGACAGCCCGATCTGGGGTGCCGCGAGACCCACGCCCTCGGCGTGGTACATCGTTTCGAACATGTCCTCGATCAGCGCGCGCAGCCGTTCGTCGAACGACTCCACCGGCGCGGCGGTCTCCCTCAGCACCGGGTCACCCATGAGGACGATGGGACGGAGCGCCACGTCACTTCTTCCCGTCGTCGCTCTTGTCGCCGTCGTTCATCCGACCCGCGACCCTCGCCCGCTGAACCACGAAGCGTGTGTTGTCACCGCTCTTGACCGTCAGGCGGTCGTCCGCGGCGTGCACGACGGTGCCGATGATCCCGCCGCTCGTCACGATCTCGTCGCCCTTCTTCAGGCTGGCCAGCATCTCCTGATGGCGCTTCGCTTCCTGACGCTGGGGGCGGATGAGCAGGAAATAGAAGATCGCGACGAACGCGGCGATGTTGAGCAGGAACACCATCCCCGCGCTGGCGCCCTCGCGGGGCACCATGAGCAGCAGGGCGGGAAACGTTCCAGGAATGGGCGACATCGGGGTTGGACTCCTGACGAGGATGAGTCGATCTAGACCCCTGCGGACCGGTACCGTTCCAGCCAATCGACGCTCCAGGCGCCGAATTCCGCAGCGCGGATCCGCCGACGTGCTTCCTCGGCGATACGCACCAGGAAGCGGAGATTGTGGATCGAGATCAGGCGGTGGGCGAAGTGCTCGCCGGCCGAGACCAGGTGGCGCAGGTACGCACGATCGTAGCGGCGGCAGGCGTAGCAGTCACACCCCGGATCGATGGGCCGGCGGTCCCGCTTGAACCGGGCGGCCTTGAGATTCACCTGACCCTCGATCAGAGTCCAGGCGGTTCCGTGGCGGGCATTTCGAGTGGGCGCGACGCAATCGAACATGTCGATGCCCCTCGACACGGCCTCGAGCAGGTCGTCCGGATAGCCGACCCCCATCAGGTAGCGCGGTCGATCCGCCGGCAGCTCGGGATCGAGCACCTCGAGCGTTCGCCACATGGCGGGCTTCGGCTCGCCGACACTCAGCCCGCCCACCGCCAGCAGGCGCCAATCCCCGGCCGAGAGGACCGAGCGCGCGTGGTCCCGGCGCAGATCGTCGAAAACGTTGCCCTGGATGACCGGTGCGAGCGTCTGGACCGGACTCTCCGGATCGGCGTCGCGGGTCTCCTCGAAACGGATCCGACAGCGGTCGAGCCAGCGACTGGTTCGGGCGTTGGCCCGCTCCGCACCCGCGCGATCGACCCCACCCGGCGGACACTCGTCGAAAGCCATGATCACGTCGGCCCCCAGGGTGCGCTCGATGTCCACGACGGACTCCGGGGTGAACCGGTGTCGCGAGCCGTCGATGTGGCTCTGGAACTCCACCCCGTCGTCGTCGATCCGGTTGATGCCGGCGAGAGAGAACACCTGGAAGCCACCCGAGTCGGTGAGGACCGGCCCGGTCCACCGCATGAACTCGTGAACGCCCCCCAGCTCTCGAACCAGCTCGTGGCCGGGGCGGAGATAGAGGTGGTAGGTGTTCGCGAGAACCATGGACGCGCCCAGGCCCGACAGCTCCTCGGGCGAGACGTGCTTCACCGCACCGAGGGTGCCGACGGGCATGAACACCGGCGTTTCGACCGGCCGGTGAGGCGTGGTGAACGTTCCGGTGCGGGCGGCCCCGTCCGTGG
>JAHHMJ010000618.1 GCA_018678395.1 Gemmatimonadota bacterium
CACCAACCCCGATCGGAAGGCGAAGGGCAGCCCGCCCCCGCTGAACCCGGCGACCACCACTCGCGACCCGGGGCCGCCGAGGGAGCCCACCATGGGGAGGTAGTCGGCGGTCCACCCGAAGATCCCACTCCAGCGGGACACATCGGTGAGACGGATGTGTGGGAAGGCCTGGCTGAACCAGGCTTCGAGGTCGTCCTGGAGATGGCGATCGAGTTCGGAGCGCGTGCGCCGATAGGCCCGATCCCACGCGTCGTGGCGCCACCCGCTCAAGGCGAGACGGCCCTCGGGGGTCGAGCGCCAGACGTTCAACTTCCGGTCGGTCGCGAAGGCGCCTCGAAACCGGCCCTCCCCGACGATCCGACCCGACAACGCCTGCCCCAGAACGGGCACGACGGCCTCGCGGACGAGCGGCACGAAGGCGGCGCCCCCGGTGTGGGCGGCGAAGACCACGGAGCGCGCGCGGACCTCACCGCGGTCTGTGACGCAGAGATGGCGGTTGTCTTCGTCGACGACCCGCTCGACCGTCACACCCTCGCGGAGCGCGGCGGAGCGAGCACAGGCGGCGTCGACCAACACGCGGGCGACCTCGCCGGGGTGCATCGATCCGAGACCCTCGATGAGGTAGCCACCCGTGAAGCCCCGTCCCCCCACCTCGTCGCGAACGGTCGCAGCGTCGATCCAGCGCACCGGGAAGCCCGCCTGGGAGAGCGCCTGAAAGGCCTCTCGCACCTCGTGCTGGGTGTGGGGTTCGGCGAGCACCGTGCCTCCCGACAGATCCAGCTCCGTCGCCTCTTCGGCGTCCTCGGCCTCCAGCGCCTCGCCGAGCGTCCGAACGGAGTCGAGGGCGAACCGCCAGATCCGCGACGCCGTCTCGACCCCTCGGGAATGCGACATCTCGTGGAAGGGCTGCCGCACGGGCGGCGAAAGAATCCCGACCGCCGCGGACGTCGCGCCCCCACCGACCGAACCTCGTTCGAGGAGGAGTGCATCGACACCGGCCTCCGCCAGATGATAGAGGGTCGAGGCCCCGGCGATGCCCCCGCCGATCACGACGACATCGGCCTCCGCCGGGAGGGATTCCGCTGCGGCTCCTGCGCGGGCGTCCGGGCTCGTCGTCTCCATCTCATCGGCTCTCTGGTTCGGGTCTGCCGCGGCCCCGGATCGCACGACCCGCTCGAGCCCCGGTGTGGGAACCATCCCGAAGCGTGACGACCCCGTTGACGACCACGTGGGGGATTCCCTCCGGGTAGCGGTGGGGTTCGTCGAAGGTCGCCCCATCCCGCACCCGACCCGGTTCGAAGGCGACGAGGTCGGCGAAGGCGCCGACCCGTATCGTTCCTCGATCCGGCAGACCGAGCTTCGCCGCCGGCCGGGCCGTGATCTTGTGGATCGCCTGCTCCAGGGGGAGGGCCCTGGTCTCCCGTACATAATAGCCCAGTAGCCGCGGGAAGCTACCGTAGGCGCGCGGATGGGGACTGCTCTGCGAGAGCGGTCCGTAGGGGGCGTAGGCGCCACCGTCGGAGCAGACCATCGAGAGGGGGTGCGCGAGCATCCGCGCGGTGTTCTCCTCACTCATGCCGTATCCGATCATGCCGGCGCCCCCCGATGCATCCGTGAGGAGATCGAGCGTCAGCTCGTACGGATCGACCCCCCGCTCCAGGGCCAGCTCGCCGAGCCGGCGCCCGCGGGCCCATGCGGTGCCCGGACCCGTCGAGCTGATCTGCACGGAGTCCCAGTCGCCCAGGAGATCGACCTTCGCGCGCGCCGCCGCCTCGAGATCGGGCCCCGTCTCGACGTCGTGGAGGCGCGACAGGAAGGCGCGCGTTCCGCCTGCTCGGGCCGAGGCCGGAAAGAGGTTCGACAGTCCGGTCGCGTAGGCCACGTAGGGGTATCGGTCGAAGTCGACGTCGAGCCCGGCCTCGCGCGCCGTCACCAGGAGGGAAAGGGCCGCCTCGGCCTTCCAATAGTTGCGCCGACCCTGGGCCTTGAGGTGCGAGACCTGAACGGGCACGTCGGCCATCCAACCC
>JAHHMJ010000107.1 GCA_018678395.1 Gemmatimonadota bacterium
GCTCCAGAGCCGCGGCCGTCGTCGTCGCGGAGCGATAGATCCGCGGGTGGGTCACGACGGCGAGGAATTCGTGGATGCACGGCCATGGGATCGCCCAACTCGCCGATCCCTCGGCGAGTTCGCGAACCGCCCCCGCGGCCTCCCCATGCCAACGCGAGTCTCGTCGATGGGCGTAGACCAGAATGTTGGTATCGACCGCGATCATCCGCCGCGGCCCTCATAGGCGAGTTCGACGATCCGGAGCCAATCCCCTTCGCGCACGTCGGGGTGCAGCCCGTCGCCGTCGACGCTCGCATCCCGCAGCGTGAACGCCCCCGGACTCGCTGCGGCTTCCAGGACCGAGCGGAGACCGGCCTCGACCAGCGCGCGCAGCGTCGTGCCTTCGGCCCGGGCGTGCCTCTTCGCAGCCTCGAGCAGGGCATCCGAGATCTCGATCGTCGTTTTCATAAAGGCAGCCATATTAAAGTACCCATACTCCCATATCAAAGTTGCTCGTATCAGGGCTGGAAGCAAGATCCGCGGCAGGCTGGGGCGATGGGATACACCGATGGGCTGGGTGGCCGCACGACGCGGGTCGGCCCCGGGAATCCGGTGGTGCCTTGCGCGTTCGTCCGATGGCCCTTGACCGCCTCACGCGCGCCCCGCCATCGTCCCACGACCGATGCCTGCCCCAGCCGAAGTCCTCAAGAAGTCCGTCATGGGACTGGCCGTCACCCTGCTCTTCTTCGCAGCGGTCGAGGGCGTCCTCTTCGTGGTCGGCGTGACCCCGCTCAGCGACCGCGCCGACCCCTACGTCGGATTCGCGGGCTACTCGCCGCTCTTCGTCGAGTCGACGGCGCCGGACGGGTCACGCGTGCTGCGCACCTCCGACGCCAAGGCCAGCTGGTTCAACCCGCAGCGGTTCACGGTGCGGAAAGCCTCGGGCACGACGCGCATCTTCTGCCTCGGCGGGTCGACCACGTATGGGCGGCCCTACGAGGACGCGACCTCGTTCTGCGGGTGGCTGCGCGAGTTCGTGTCGGCCGCGGATCCGAGCCGGGAGTGGGAGGTCGTGAATGCCGGGGGCATCAGCTACGCCAGCTATCGGGTCGCCCGCCTCATGGAGGAACTGGCGGACTACGAGCCCGACCTCTTCGTCATCTACACGGGCCACAACGAGTTCCTCGAGCGGCGCACGTACGACCGGCTGCTGAACACCCCCGAGATCGTGCGGAACGTGGGGGCGTTGGCCTCGGGCCTGCGCCTCTACAGCGCGATGTCGGACGTGCTGTATCCGGAGCAGGACGTCCTCGACACGGAGCTCGACGTCGTACTGGACCAGTCGGTCGGTCCCGAGGACTACCGTCGTGACGACACCATGCGCGACGCCGTGCTCGAACACTTCCGCAGCAGCGCCGAGCGGATGGTCGATATGGGACGGCAGGCGGGCGCCGAAGTCCTGCTGGTCACGCCGGCGTCCAACCTCCGCGATTTCTCGCCATTCAAGGCGGAGCCGAGCCCGGGGCTGGATGCGGCGAGCGTGGCGCGGGCGGGACAGCTCGCAGCCTCGATCGCCGATCTGCGGCAGGCCGGGGACTTCGAACGGGCCGCGGCGCTCGCGGACGAGGCGCTCGCCATCGATCCGCGCAACGCCGACCTGCTCTTCCTCCGGGGACGGGCCCTGCTCGGCCTGGGCGATGCCGCCGGGGCTCGTGCCGCATTCATCGCCGCGCGCGACGAGGACGTCACACCGCTGCGCGCGCTCACGCCGGTGACGGGCATCGTCGCCGAAATCGCCGAGCGGCGGTCGACCGGGCTCGTGGACTTCGAGGCGATGATGGACGCCGCCTCGGCCGATGGTATCCCCGGGGATGACTACTTCCTCGACCACGTGCACCCGTCCATCGAGGCGCATCGGATGCTGGGGCTCGCGATCCTGGACGAACTCGTCGCGATGGGCGTCGCCTCCCCCGCACCCTCGTGGGGGGACACCGCCATCGCGGACATCAGCGAGAAGGTCGTGGCCAGCATCGACG
>JAHHMJ010000216.1 GCA_018678395.1 Gemmatimonadota bacterium
GCACGGAACCGGCGACCACACACGAGGGCAGCTCGTCCGTGACGCTACGCCTTCGCGCCACAGCTGTCAACGGAGCGACAGCGCTCAGCAAGCATCCAAACGTCTGTGCCGGTCGAGCGGATGCGAGGTGAGCCCCGTCCGTAGGCTGGAGGTATCAGTCAACCAGGTCGCGTCCCGGATCTGCTGGAAAAGCACTGACGGCTCAGGCTCCTCCGCGCTGATAGGTTAGGCCACCTGCTGGCCGGTCCGCGGCGCAGATCGAGCAGCGATGACGGCGGCGATGGCACGACGTTCGGGCAGGGTGAGTCCCAGCCCCTTGCCGCCGGCGATGACGAGGTCCATCACGGCCCAGGCCATCGTCAGGCTGAACCGCCCTGACTTCGATGGAGACTCCAGCAGTTGGAGGAACATGGAGTCATGGCAGACAAGGACAGCAGCAGCAGCAGCAGCAGCACCGGGCGCCCGAGCCCGCGCCAGTACCCACCCGAGCTGAAGCAGCGGGCCATCCGCATGGTGCTCGACTCGTACGATCGGGGCGAGGAGCGCTTCGGCACCATCACCCGCATCGCCAACGAGCTCGGCATCGGTCCCGAGTCGCTGCGCAAGTGGGTCCGCCAGGCCGAGGTCGACCGGGGCCAACGTGCCGGTACCACGACCGAGGACGTGCAGCGCCTCAAGGAGCTCGAGCGGGAGAACCGCGAGCTGCGCCGGGCCAACGAGATCCTCAAGTCGGCATCGGCTTTCTTCGCGGCGGAGCTCGACCGCCCCTCGAAGCGATGACCCGCTACATCGACGAGCACCGCGACACCTTCGGGGTCGAGCCGATCTGCCGGACGCTGGCGGTCGCCCCTTCCAGCTACTACGCCGCGAGTTCACGACCACCATCGGCCCGGGCCCGCCGGGACGCGGAACTCAAGCCCAGCATCAACCGCGTCCATGCCGGCAACTTCGCCGTCTACGGCGTGCGCAAGGTGTGGCGCCAGCTCTGTCGCGAGGGCGTCGACGTCGGCCGTGACCGGGTCGCCCGCCTCATGGGCGAGCTCGGTCTGTGTGGCGTTACGCGCACGAAGAAGGTCCGCACCACGAGGCCGGCCCCTGAGAGCGAGCGGCCGGCCGACCTCGTCGAGCGGGTCTTCAGCGCCGACACGCCAGATCGCCTCTGGGTAGCCGACCTGACGTACGTCTGGACCCGGGCCGGCTTCTGCTACGCATCCTTCGTCATCGACGCCTTCAGCCGGCGCATCCTCGGCTGGCGGGTGTCATCGTCCCTGCGCACCGACCTCGCGCTCGATGCGCTCGAGATGGCCATCTTCGCCCGCGGTGACCAGACCCTCGACGGCTTGGTGCATCACTCGGACAGGGGCGGTCAATACCTCGCGATCCGTTACACCGAACGCCTCGAGGACGCCGGCGTCGTGAACTCCGTGGGTTCGAGGGGCGACAGCTACGACAACGCCCTCGCCGAGACGGTCAACGGCCTCTACAAGGCCGAGCTCATCAACCGCCGGGGTCCCTGGCGCAGCCTCGAGGACGTGGAGGCCGCGACCGCGCGCTGGGTCCACTGGTGGAACACCGACCGGCTTCACGGCGCCTGTGGGGACGTCCCCCCGGCCGAGTACGAGGCCGCATACTGGGCCACGCAGCAGGTGGCCACGGCCGCCTGAACCCTACGATCCGAGTCTCTACGAAACCCAGGGCGCTTCACTTCACGCTCGTGGCGACACTCTGCCTTCCTGCCTGCTGGTGACGTGGGCGTTGCCACAGCGCTCGTCGTCCGCGGGATAGGGCGGCGAAGTCTTCCAACGTCGGCTTGGCACGCCCTCATACCCTATAGAGGACCGGATGTGACTCGGTCCCCTCCGACGGTCGAGATGACCGTCGGCCAAGGGATGTGGGGGCATGGACCAAGACCTCGTGGTTCGGGTTCAGCAGGGCGACCAGCGTGCCTTCGAGGCACTGGCGACCGCCGACTATCCCCGACTACACCGGGTCGCCTACAGCGTGTTGGGT
>JAHHMJ010000353.1 GCA_018678395.1 Gemmatimonadota bacterium
GGCCACCGGCTTGCTGAAGTGCCTGCCCCACGCAGCGCCCACCGTCATGATCGTGTCGATCTGCGTGTTGGTCATCAGAGCCGCGCCTTCAGCGATCTGATTCGCCGCATTGTAGATCTCCATGACGTGCTCGTAGTCACGCTCACGGAAGTAGAACCAGATCGTCGCCGTCTGCGGCACCACGTTGGGTTGGTCTCCACCGTCGACGATGATGTAGTGCGAGCGTGCCGCCGGGCGCAGGTGCTCACGCTTGTACTCCCACGCCTGCGCCATGAGCATCGCCGCGTCGAGCGCCGAGCGGCCGCGCCAGGGCGAGCCGGCCGAATGCGCCGTCGCGCCGTTGAACTTGAACTGCACCGACCAGAGGGCGTTGCCGCCGGCCTGGCCCCACGACATGCCGTAATTCGAGCTGACGTGCGTGAAGAGGTTCACATCGACGCCGTCGAAGACCCCCTCGCGCACGAAGTAGGCCTTGGACGCCACCTGCTCCTCGGCGACCCCGGGCCAGATCAGGAGCGTGCCCGAGATGCCTTCACGCTCCATGATGTCCTTCACGGCGAGCGCGGCGACGATGTTGACCGCCTGGCCCGAGTTGTGCCCCTCTCCATGCCCCGGCGCGAGGTCCAGGATGGGCTCCTGATAACCCACTCCCGGCTTCTGATTGGACTGCGGGATGCCGTCCACGTCCGAGCCGAGTGCGATCACGGGGCTGCCGTTGCCCCAGCGCGCCGTCCAGGCCGAGGGCATGCCGGCGACCCCGAGCTCGATCTCGAAGCCGTGCTCCTCCAGGAGGCCCGTGAGGTAGCGCTGCGTCTCGAACTCCTGCATGCCCAGTTCCCCGAACGAGAACAGCATGTCGATGATCTCCTGGACCATCTTCGCGTTGTCCTGAACCATCGCCTGCGCCTCGACCTTGAGCTCTTCCAGGCGGTCTTCGTCGACCTGGGCGCGCGCGGGGGCGGGGGCGAGGAGCGGGAGGGTGAGTAGGGTGAGGACCAGGGTGAGCGTGAGTCGGCGCATGAGGGGCGTGTGGCGTGTGCGGCGTGGGGGTCGGCGTGCGGCACGACCCGGGGACGAGAGGGAGAGTGCGGGCCTCGGGTGCCGGTGGGCAAGCAGGGCGGCGAGCAGTCGGGCGATCCGCCCCCGGTGTTCGAAGGGGCGGTCGCCCGCGCGGGCTCCGGCGTGCCCAGCGCCTTGCGCCCTCCCGCGGCGCGGGCCCAAGCTCGGGTCCTGCACCCCCACGTCTTCCCGAGCCCGTGACCTCGATGACCGGTCTATCGCACCGTCCGCTTCGCCTGGCCCTCACCCTCGCTGTAACGCTCCTGGTCGCCGCATGCGGAGCCGACCAGCCCGGCGACGGCGCCTCCATGTCGGCCACTTCGGCCATGTCCGACGCCGAACTCGTCGAGACGGCTCGGGGCATTCACGAGCGTGTAATCACACTCGACACGCACGACGACATCAACGTGGCCAACTTCACGGCCGAGCAGAACTACACGATGGACCTCAGCACCCAGGTCACGCTGCCCAAGATGGAGGCGGGCGGGCTCGACGTGGCATGGCTGGTGGTTTACACCGGACAGCAGGAACTCGACGAGGCGGGTTTCGACAACGCGTACGAGCAGGCGATCGCCAAGTTCGACGCCATCCGTCGCCTGACGGAGGAGATCGCGCCCGACCGGATCGGCCTGGCCCTGACCTCCGACGACGTGCGCCGCATCGTGTCCGAGGGACGAAAGGTGGCGATGATCGGTGTCGAGAACGGTTACTCGATCGGCACCGACGTATCGCGGGTGCAGGAATTCGCCGAGCGTGGCGCCCGGTACATGTCGCTCGCCCACAACGGGCACAGCCAGCTCGCCGACTCGAACACGGGTGAGCGCGACGACGTGTGGCTTCACGGGGGACTGAGCGAGCTCGGTCGCCAGGTCGTGGCGGAGATGAACCGCTGGGGCATCATGATCGACGTCTCGCATCCCTCGAAGGAGGCGAACCTCCAGTCGATCGCGCTCTCCGAGGCCCCGGTCATCGCCTCGCACTCGTCCGCGCGCGCCCTGAACGATCACTCGCGCAATCTCGACGACGAGCAGCTGTTGGCCATCCGGGACAACGGCGGCGTGGTGCAGACGGTCGCGTTCCAGAGCTACGTGAACGCCCCGAAGAATTCGGCGCACAGCGAGGCATCGCAGGCCATCATGATGGACGTGGCCGAGTCGATGGGCTTCGACTTCGCCGGCGCCGACGGCCCCGGGCGTGCGTTCTTCCAGGCCATGCAGGCGCTGCCCGAGGCGGAGCGCGACGCCGTCATGGCCCAGTACCAGGAGGTCCAGGCGGCCGCCGAGGAGCGTATCGCGGCCGAGGTGAACGACATCGCGCCCCCGGTCGACGTCGCCGACTTCGTCGACCACATCGACTACATGGTCGAGCTCATGGGCATCGACCATGTCGGCATCAGCTCGGACTTCGACGGCGGTGGCGGCGTCGAGGGTTGGGACGACGCGTCCGAGACCTTCAACGTGACGCTCGAGCTCGTTCGGCGCGGCTACACCGAGGAGGAGATCGGACAGCTCTGGAGCGGCAATCTGCTCCGCGCGCTGGACGAGGTGCAGGCGGTCGCGGCCGAGATCCAGGCGCGGGAGGGGTAGCGGCACCCCGGTGGGAACGCAGGCCGACTAGCGGTTTCGGTTCCGCGTTCCGCCGAGTTGCAGTCCCACCGTCACGACGGTCTGTTCTGCACCACCCAGGGTGGCGCGGGCCTCGGCGAACCCCGAGAACTGGCCCACGGGGAAGAGGATTCCCCCGGACAGCCCGAGCCCCACCTCGACGTCGCTCGCATCGCGGCCCTCTGCGTCGAGGGAGATGCGGGCGATGTTGAGCCCGGCCCCGAGATAAGGGCCCACGTCCCGGATCGTGAGCGGCAGGATCAGCCCCGGGGTGACCTCGATGTAGGTGCAGTCGGAGCAATCGAAATACCACTCGACCGGGACCACCAGATCGAGCCGACCTCGCGCGCCCTCGTCGCTGATCAGCCGGCCCAGGTTCACCAGGAGCCGCCCACCAACGGCGATGTCGGCGTCGTTGCCCCACGACAGCGTGGGCGCGAAGCGGACTTGCGCCGCGGCCGGGGCCGGGCGTCCGACTAAAGACAGCAGCCCGACGGCCGCACAGAGAACCACGCGCTTGTTCATGGTCGAGTATTACCATGGAGCGCCCTTCGCTCCAGTCGGGTGGATTCCTCTTCATGATGTCAGCCGGTTCACCCGGGGCGCGTGGACGTTGAAGCGGCTTCATGACGGTGGAGTACTCGCGTGGAAGGTCGATGACGTTGTAGGTGAGTCAGTCCCCGCCGCTCATCTCGTCGAAGACCGCCTGCCACCGAGCCCGCTCCTCCTCGTTCTCGGCCATCTCGTAGAACCAGGTGAGCCGTTCGACGGTCTCGCGCGTGCGGAGGTCGATCACGTCGGCCTGCGCCGAGCGATCGGACGCGATCAGCCCTTCGTACGCTTCGAGCAGGAGCGCCTCCGCGTCGCGCCAGCCGTCGGTGCCGAGCACGGCCCAGCCGGAGAGGCTGAGCGCGTTCCAGACGAACCAGCTGTCCTCCGGCAGTTCGGCCCGGCGGATGCGGTAGACGTCGCCCAGCGTTGCCGCGGCATCGTCCCACTGGCCGAGGTTCGCCTGGGCTTGTCCGAGGGTGATCATCGGGACGACGTGCTCGAGTGGCTGGTCCGGGACGATCCGCTGCACGGCCTCGACGGACGCTTCGTACATCTCCATCATGCGGGTCGTATCGCCCATGTCCCGGTAGGTGAGGGCGCGGTTCTCGTAGTTCACGCGG
The DNA here is from genome assembly GCA_018678395.1 of Gemmatimonadota bacterium. Classification (GTDB taxonomy): domain Bacteria; phylum Gemmatimonadota; class Gemmatimonadetes; order Longimicrobiales; family Gaopeijiaceae; genus Gaopeijia. The sequence goes on from JAHHMJ010000353.1 coordinate 3,836, forward strand.
TCGTACTCGCCGAGGGCTTCGGTCAGTCGCTGGCCGCGTTCGTAGACCGCGATGGCTTCCTCGTAGCGCCCCTGGTCGGCGCGGAGATTGCCCAGCATCGAGAGTGGCACGAGCAGACGCTCGCTGTCCGGTCCAAAGACGCGCTCGTCGATCGCGATACTGGTGAGCATCGCGGCCTCGGCGTCGTCCAGGCGCCCCATGAGCCGATAGGTTCGGGCCATGTTCCCATAGATCGCGGCGGCCCGGGCGTTGTCGAGGCCCACGGACGCCTCGAGGCGGGCGAGACCCTCTTCGTAGACGGGGATGGCCTCGTCGTAGCGTCCCTGGTACTGCAGGGTCGCGCCCAGGCTGTGGAAGGCCAGGGCGACGTCCGGATGGTTCGGGCCGTGCAGCTCCTCCCACATCTCGATCACTTCCCGGGCCACCCGCTCACCCTCTTCGGCCTCGCCCATCGAGGCCAGTGCGTTCCCCCAGTCGTCGTAGCCGCGCACGACGGCGGGATGCCCTTCCGGGTGCAGGCGGGAGAACATCTCGTACGACTCTCGAAACAGCGGCTCGGCGGCCTGGAAGTCGCGTTCGTAGTACCCGACGGCCGCAAGCGTGTGGAGCGTCCGCGCGATGTCCTCGTGATCGCCGTCGTGGGTGGCCCGTTGCATGTCGAGGGCCCGGCGAAGGAGTGAATCCGCCTCGTCCAGGCGCCCGGCCTCGAGCGCGACGGCCCCGAGCCCGGCGACATCGAGGGCGTGGCGTTCGGAGTCGGCCCCCTCGAGACGCAGGCCCATCTCGAGTGCCCGTCGGTAGAGGGTGTCGGCCCGCGCGTGACCATCCGTGCGCGATTCGAGGTCTGCGAGGTCGCGCAGGCTCTCGGCGATGTCGGGGTGGTCCGGGCCCAGTTCGGCCGTGCGGATCTCGAGCGCACGGGTGAGCGGGCCCCGGGCCTCGTCCCAGAGGCTGAGATTGCGGTAGACGCGGCCGATGGTGGCCAGGAGCGCAGCCTGCACGCGGGGCTGATCCTCCAACTCGAACTCGAGCCGCTCCCGGCCGGACTCGAGCACTTCGGCAGCGGTGATCGTGCGCCCCAGCGACTCGCTTGGATCGGAGACCTCGAACAGCTCCTCCAGGAACTCGGTGACCTCCTGCGCTTCGGCGGCCGCGAGCTGTGCGCGGTCGCGCTCTTCGGCCAGGCGGGCCGTGTAGACGCCGGCCGTCGCGATGACGAGCAGGGCCGCGCCTGCGGTCCCGACGACCCCCGCCCGGTTGCGCCGGACGAAGCGCGAGGCGCGGTAGCCGAACGTGTCGGGACGCGCCCGTACGGGCCGACCTTCACGATGTCGACGCACGTCGTCGAGCAGCTCTCCGGCCGTGGCGTAGCGTCGAGCCGGGTCCTTCCGGAGGGCCTTCAGGCAGATCGTGTCCAGATCCCCCGCGAGCCGACGACGCAGTCGGGCGGGCTCCGCGGAGCGCGCCTCGCTGACCGTATGCTCGGTGCGTGTGATCAGGTCGCTCGGGCGCCTGGGGGCGCCGTCCTCGACGAGATCCCGCGGTCGGAAGCCGGTGAGGAGCTCGTAGAGGAT
>JAHHMJ010000658.1 GCA_018678395.1 Gemmatimonadota bacterium
GAGCCTGGCCGACGGCCTCGCGGCCTCGCGTCTCCACCCAGCCGACACGACCGTCTACCTGGACGATACCTGGTCCGACGCGGCCGCCGACGGTCTCCGGTCCGCCGGTTGGCGGGTGGAACGTCGGGAGCGCAGCTACTTCGCCAGGCTGAACGGCATCGCCCGCGGCCCCGGGGGCACCTGGGAAGGCGTCGCCGACCCGGTCTGGCCGGACGGGGCCGCGGCGGGTCCGCTTCGCCCGGGCGGGTGAGTCGGCTCAGCCGACGCGTTTCAGGAGCCGTTCGAGCGCGTCGAGCAGATCGGGGGTCTCGTCGAGGATGCCGACGAGGGGGTCGGAGCCCAGAGCCGCGATGCGGGCCGGGGCGTTCCGTACGGTGAAGTCCCTCGGGCCCAGGTCGGGGTTCACCTCGTGCCAGAGCAGCGGCATGCTCACGGCCGCTTCGGGCACCGGGCGCGTCGAGAAGGGGGCGACCAGGAGCTTGCCCCAACCGTTCTGGAGGAAGTCGACGTAGACCTTGCCGTCACGGCGCTCGATGACGCGGTCGATGGTGGCGATGTCCCCCCGCTCCCGAACGGCCACGGTAGCGAGCAGCTGCCCCAGTTGCCGCGTCTGTTCGTGGGTCAGGCGACCGCCGAGCGGGACCAGCAGGTGCAGGCCGGACGATCCGCTCGTCTTCACGTGCAGGGGCAGGTCGATGTCGTCGCAGATGGACTTGAGGGTCAGCGCCAGTTCCACGACGTCCGTGAAGGGGGCGTCCTTCGGGTCGAGATCGAGAATGCACCAGTCGGGGTGGCCGAGGTCGGTGACACGGCTGCCCCAGAGGTGGAGGAGAAGGGCGGCGGAGTTGGCGACGTACCGCAGCCCCAGCGCGTCGTCGAGCACGAAGTAGTCGAGTTCGCGCTCGCTTCCTTCGCTGTACACGGTCTCGGTGCGAATCCAGTCCGGTGCCCACTCCGGCGCGTTCTTCTGATAGAACGACGAACCGTGGATGCCGTCGGGGTACCGCGTGAGCACGAGGCACCGGTCCTTCAGGTAGGGCAACATCGACGGGGCGACCGCCTCGTAGTAGGCGATCACCTCACCCTTGGTGATCCCGGCCTCCGGATAGAGGACCTTGTCGAGGTTGGTCACCGCCACCGTACGCTCGACGCCACCGGTCACCGGTCCGGGCTCGGGAAGCAGCGCCTCGGCATCGCCACCGGGGTCGGCCGCCCTCGGGTCCGCGCCGGGGTCTCCGGCCGGCCCCACGCACTCGGTGGGGTCCTTGTCGTCACGCGCCCGCAGGAACGACGGGTGACGAAGGTGCCCGGCGGCGGTGAGTTCCTTGTAGCGGACCTCCACGACCAGGCGGGGCTCGACCCAATGGTGGCCGGGCCCCGGAGGGATCGCGCCCGTGCAGGCCGGCAGGTCGGTCTCCAGGGCGGCGAGGTCCGTGGAGAGCGTGCTGATGGTGGCGCCGGCGAAGCCGGTCCCGACCGAGCCGGCGTAGACCAGCTCCGCGCGGGGGTCGTCGCCGGGGGGCGACGTGTACCGAGCGAGGTGGAGGGCCCCGAAGCCGGTCCTCGAGCCCCTGGGGTCGGTCCATCCCACCGCCACGAAGTCGTCCGTGCGGACGGTCCGCACCTTCAGCCAGTGATCCGACCGCCCCGAGACGTAGGGGGCGTCGGCCTTCTTGGCCACCATCCCCTCGATTCCAAGGCGGGCCGCGTGCGCGAAGACGGCCTCGCCTTCACGCTCGATGTGCTCCGAGAACCGGATCGGTCCCACGCTCGGTAGCGCTTCGCGGAGCAGGCGCTTCCGGTCGACGAGCGGCAGGGGCCGTAGATCCCGCCCGCCGAAGGCGAGGAGGTCGAAGGCGTAGTAGGTGGCGGGCAGCTGAACCGCTGCGACGGCCACGTCGGCGCGTCGCGTCAGGCGTCCCCGCTTCTGCAGCAGCGAGAAGGACGGCATTCCGGAGGCGTCGTGCACCACGACCTCGCCGTCGATGACCATACCGGGGTAGGGGAGCCCCCGGACGGCGCGGGCGATCTCGGGAAAGGTCGCCGTCAGGTCGTTGCCGTTCCTCGAGCGCAACAGGGCACCGCCGGCTGATCGTTGGGCGGCGATGCGGTAGCCGTCGTACTTGATCTCGAAGACCCAGCCGTCACGCGAGAACGGCTCGTCGGCCGCGGTGGCGAGCATGAGGGGTGGCGCGGACTCGTCCGTCCGCGGCGGTGCCCCGGCCGCCAGAGCCTCGTCGGCGAGCCTCGCTTCCTTCGCTCTCGGGTCGCCGAGTTCGTCCACCGTGAGTCCGGAGAGAATCGAGTCGTGTGGATAGCCGTCCGTGCCGGCTTCGTCCACGGATGCGTCCCGCTCCTTGATGAGCAGCCAGTGGTTTTCGCCGTTGCGGGGTGTGTGTACGAGCGTCCAGAGGCCCTTCAGCTTGTACCCCCTCAGCTCGAAGAGGAGCTTGCCGTGCTCGAGCCCATGCGGCGGACCTCCCGGCCTGGACGGGACCTCGATCCAGACGCCGCGGTCCCAGCAGATCGAAGGCCCGGCGCCGTACTGGCCTTCGGGAATCACCCCTTCGAAGTCCGCGTACTCGAGGGGGTGGGGCTCGACGTGCATCGCGAGCCGTTTGTCGGCGGGGTTGGGCGACGGGCCCTTGGGCACGGCCCACGACTCGAGGGCGCCGTCCATCTCGAGCCGCAGATCCCAGTGCAGGTTGCGCGCGGCATGCATCTGGACGACGAAGAGCCGGGGCCCACCCGCTGGGCGGGCCCCTCCGAACGGCTCGGGCGTACGCCCCGCGCTCCGTTTATCGCGGTACCGCTCGAGGCGATCTCCGGACATCGATTTCGTCTCCGGGAAGGGCGGGCGGGCAACGTCGCGCCCTCCGGCCGGGAGCGCCAGCGTCGCGGGGACTTGCACGGACGCCGCTCCACGTCACCTTGTGTTCGCATGCGAGTAACCGACCCCGTCACCCGGGCCGGTGCGTTGCTGTCCGTGGGGATTCGCGGAGCGGTGCCCGGCGATGCGAGGCTCGAGGCCGACCTCGACGTCTGCGCGGCTGCAGGCGTGGGGAGCGTCGTACTCTTCGACGTCCACGTGCCCCGTTATCGGGCGCTCGTCGAAGCCGGGGTCGACCCCGCGGAAGCCCGATGGGGGGCCGACCGGAACGTCCGATCCCCGGGACAGGTGCGCACGTTGTGTGGCTACCTGCGGGCCCGCCTCGGCCAGCACCTCGTCATCCTCGTCGACCAGGAAGGCGGCGAGGTGGCGCGACTCCGGGCCGAGCGGGGATTCCGGGACTCCCTGCCCGCTCCCGCCGAGTTCGCTCGCCTGGGTTCGGTCGACCGCAGGGAGGCCGCGCGCCGCCAGGCCCGCGAGCTCGCAGCCCTCGGGATCGACGGCAACCTCGCGCCCGTGGTCGACGTGCAGCGGCGCTCCGACGGGCCGCTCGCGGCCAAGGGTCGCCTGTTCGGTGGGGACGCCGATCTGGTGATCGCATGTGCCCGGGATGTCGTCGTCGCCCACCGGGCGGAGGGCCTGGCGAGTTGCCTCAAGCACTTCCCGGGACTCGGCTCCGCCGACCTCGATACGCATCGGGCACTTCCGGTCCTCGACGGGGATTACGATGCCGCGGTCGAGCTTGCCCCCTACCGAGCGCTGCTTGCGGACGAGGTTCCGCCGGAGATGGTGATGGCCGCGCACGCGGTCTGGCGGGCGGTCGATCCCGAGCGGCCCGCTTCCGCCTCTCCGCGGGTGCTGCGCGACGTGCTGCGGGGCGAACTGGGATTCGACGGGGTCATCGCGACGGACTCGCTCGACATGGAGGGGGCCGGTGAGGGCGGGTCGGTTCCGGCCGCGGTTGCGGCCCTCGAGGCGGGGGCCGACCTGCTCATGGATGCGGTCAATCTCACGGGTCCCTCGGAGGGCCTGCCCCATCCGGCCCGGAAGCTCGCCGAGGCCCTCGCGGAGGCGGTGGAGTCGGGGAGGGTCGAAGGGGGCTGGGACGCCGTCGAACGCAGCGCTCGGCGGGTGCGGGGGCTCCGGCGCTCCTAGAGGCCCGCTGCGCCGGGCGGGCAGACCGCGCCGGGGTAGACCGCTCCGCTCGCCTCCTGCCCCGCGATCACGCGAGGCTTGCCCGTCGCGATCGTCGGAACACATGTTTCGGATTCCATGTCCGGCTCGCACCCTCCTCGGCTCTCTGCCGCGCGGGGCCGCGTCGACACCCCAACGGAGGTTCTCGCCCATGAGCGCTCGCGCCATCGGAACGTCTACCATCTCGTTCGGGCTGGTCTCGATTCCGGTGAAGCTGTACTCGACCGGCGACACGGCGCGGAGGATCTCGTTCAACTGGATCCACGAGGAGTGCGGGAGCCGCGTGAAGCAGCAGTACTCGTGCCCCACGTGCGACGTCGTCGTCCCCCGGGGCGACATGATCAAGGGCTACGAATTCTCGAAGGGTCAGTACGTGCTCTTCGACGCCGACGAGATGAAGGCCCTCGAGATGCCGAAGAAGGACGCCATCGACATCCACGAGTTCGTCCCGGCGGACGAGGTCGAGGCGGTCTTCGTCGACAAGCCCTACTACCTCGGGCCCGACAAGGGGGGTGCGCGCGCCTATCGGCTGCTGTCGCAGGCGCTCTCCGAGAGCAACCGGGTCGCGATCGCGAGCTATGCCACGCGAGGAAAGCAGTATCTGGTCATGATCCGGCCGAACGGCGAGGGGCTCGTGCTCGACCAGCTGCGCTATGCCGACGAGGTCCGCCGCTTCGACGAGGTCCCGATCGACGAGGCCGAGGTGAAGGACGCCGAACTCGAACTCGCTCGGCAGCTGATCGATCAGGCCGCCAGTGACGGCTTCGACGCGACACGCTACACCGACGAGGTGCGGGAGCGTGCGCTCGGAATGATCCAGGCGAAGGTCGAAGGGCAGGAGATCGTGGCCGCCCCGCAGGAGGAGCCGGCAACGCAGATCATCGACCTCATGTCGGCGCTCAAGGCTTCGCTCGAAGAAGACGAGGCCCGCAAGCCTGCCGCGAAGGCCGGCAAGAAAGGAAGCGGCTCGAGCGCCAAGAAGGCCGCTGAGGGGTGAAGCGCAGCCTGCGCGTCTACCGGCGCCGAGCCGTCGGTACCTTCATCGCTCTGGGTGTGGTCGTGGGTGCCGTGCTGGGGTTGGCCCTCGCGGCCCTCGACGGATCGGACATCGGTCGCCCCGCGCTGCACGGGGCCATCGTCGGGACGTTCGCGGGGCTGCTCGTGGGGGTGACCGAGGAGTACTTCGTGCCGGAACTGGGACGCCGGGTGGGCTTCGGGCCGCTCAACTCCTTTCGTTTCGTCGTGTACGCCGCGGGGATGGCGATTTCGGTCCTGCTCGGGAACGTGATTCCGAGGGTTCTCATCGAGAGCCTGTCGCCGCCCGCCGCACTGGAGGTCTATCTCGCCCAGGGCCACCCGGGACGCGACATGATCGTCGGGGTGGTCGCGGCATTCGTGATGACGTTCCTGCTCCAGTTGCGGAGGTTGCACAACCGGGAAGAGCTCTGGCATCTCTTCACCGGTCGCTACCACAGCCCGAAGGTCGAGCGTCGCGTCTTCATGTTCGTCGACCTCGCCGACTCCACCGGCTCGGCCGAGGCCCTCGGACCCACGCGGTACAGCGCGTACCTTCGCGACGTGTTCCGGGACATGGCCGAACCGATCCTGTCGACCCGCGGGCTGGTGTACCAGCATGCGGGTGATGCCGCGATCGTGTCGTGGCGGTTCGAGCGTGGCGTACGGGACGCGGCCTGCGTGCATTGCTTCATGGGGATCGCCGAGGCTCTGGACCGCAACGGGCCGCGCTACGAGGCGATGTACGGCCGTCGACCCATGGTTCGTGGCGCGATCCACGGAGGTGAGGTCGTCGCCACTTGGGTGGGCGAAGCGAAGCGGGAACTGGCCTTCCACGGAGACACGCTCAACACGGTGGCGCGACTCCAGGGCCTCGCCAGCACACTCGATCGGCCGCTGCTCGTCTCGGAGGTCCTCCGCCATCGGCTCGACCTCCCCGGGTACCAGACCGAACGCCTCGGCGCGTTCGACCTTCGGGGTCGCACGGCGTCCGCCGAGGTGTACGCCGTCTCGCCCGTGGACCGGAACCGGGTTGCGTGGTGACGTCGGGCTTCCGACAATCCCGGCTCCCCCCGCCCTTCGCGTCCCCCACTCGAGTGTCCCTGATGAAGCGATTCGCCGCCGTCACTCTCGCCGCCCTGAGTCTCGCCGTTCCCGGAGCCGCCGAGGGCCAGGACTACGATCCCGAGGCGAAGCTCGCCGAGATGGGCATCACGCTGCCCGTTCCTCAGGGCCCGAGCCGGTCGGCCTTCGATCGGACGGTCCGGACGGGCAACCTCGTGTTCACGTCCGGGCATGCACCCTGCGGCGAGTGGGACGGATCCGGCCGGGGCAAGGTGCCGACCGAGGCCTCGCTCGAGGAGGCGCAGGCCGCTGCGCGCCAGGTCGTGATCTGCATACTGGGCTCACTCAAGGCCGAGATCGGCGATCTGAGCCGGGTGACCCGCGTCGTGCGGGTGTTCGGTATGGTGAACTCGGCGCCCGACTTCACGGCGCAATCCCAGGTGATGAATGCCGCCAGCGGGCTCCTGAACGAGGTGTTCGGCGACCGGGGTCGTCACGTCCGTTCGGCGGTCGGCATGGCGGCGTTGCCGGTGAACCTCACGGTCGAGATCGAGATGGTGTTCGAGGTGGAGGAAGGCTGACCGGCTACCCCACTCGGGAAGTCGCGGAGATCCTGGGCATTCCCGCCGAGCGCCTCCGTCGCTGGGCCCGCGAAGGATACCTCGATGCCGGCAAGGCACCGGACGGGACCCTGCGCTTCTCGTTCCCCGACATCATTCTCCTGCGAGCCGCCGAGGCGCTTCGTGAGGCGGGGGTGTCGTCGGTGCGCATTCGGCGCACGCTCCGCGGCCTGGCTGAGCAGCTGCCGGCCGGACGTCCCCTGAGCGCGGTCCACATCGCGTCTCGCGGGGAGGAGGTTCTGGTCCGCGATCGCGATACCGTCTGGGTGCCCGAGACGGGACAGGTGGCGCTCGACTTCTCGGTGCAGGAGCTCGCCTCGAAGGTCGAGCCGTTCGCGGCCCGCGCCGTCCAGGCGCGAGAGGCGGACGGCGCCCTGGATGCCGACGACTGGTACGACCTCGGACTCGATCTCGAGGCCGTGTCCCCGGTCGAGGCGGAACGGGCGTACGACCGTGCTCTCGCCCTCGCGGCGGAGCATGCCGACGCCGCGGTGAATCGGGGGCGGCTGCGCCACGAGCGGGGCGAGTTGGATCGAGCGGAGGCGGACTACCGTCGTGCCGTCGGGGTGCGGCCCGATCACGCCCTGGCGCACTTCAATCTCGGTGTGGTGCTCGAGGACCGGGGACGGGATGCCGAGGCGGGCGATGCCTATCGAGCGGCGCTCGGGCACGATCCCCAGCTCGCCGACGCCCACTTCAATCTGGCGGGTCTGCTCGAGCGGTCGGGCGACCTCGCCGGTGCCGTACGCCACCTCGCGGCCTACCGCCGCGATCGCGCCCGGGCCTGAGGAGACCGATGCTCGAAACGCCCGCCAACGGTTCGCGCCCACGCGCGTCTCCGCGTACCGCCCCGCCTCCGAAGACCCGGGTCACCACCGGGCGTCCCGGAGGGCTGGGTACGTTCGGGGGTGTCTTCACGCCGTCGTTGCTGACCATCCTCGGCGTGATCATGTATCTGCGCTTCGGGTGGGTGGTCGGCAACGTCGGGCTTCTCGGGACGCTGGTGATCGTGACGCTGTCCACGTTGATCACCTTCCTGACCGCGCTGTCGATCGCGGCGATCGCGACGGATCAGCGGGTCCGCACGGGCGGCGCCTACTACATGATCAGCCGGTCGTTGGGCATCGAGACCGGTGGCGCCGTCGGTATCCCACTGTTCCTCGCGCAGGCCCTGTCCGTCGCCCTCTACACCGTCGGTTTCGCCGAGTCGGTCGTCGGGGCGTTCCCGGGTGCCGACGCGCGGACGGTGGGGGTCATCACGACGATCGCCGTGGCGCTTCTGGCCCTGATCTCGGCGCGGGTGGCCATTCGCAGCCAGTACATCATCATGGGCGCGATCGCGCTGTCCCTCATCAGCCTGGTGCTGGGCTCTCCGCTGGATCCCGCCTCGGCAGGGGCGGTGAACGTCGGCCCGGGAGGCGGTACCGGTCCTCTGGGGCCCGAGGCGATCGAGGCGGCCAGACAGCCCTTCTGGGTCGTCTTCGCGGTCTTCTTCCCTGCGGTGACCGGAATCATGGCGGGCGTGAACATGTCGGGCGATCTGGCCGAGCCCAACAAGTCCATCCCGCGCGGCACGTTCGCCGCCATCGGCGTCGGATACCTGATCTACATGGGGCTGCCGTTGCTCCTCGCCGCGCGTGCGGACGAGGCCAGCCTCCTGCTCGACCCGCTGGTCATGCGCCGCATCTCGCTCTGGGGCGACGCGATCCTGCTGGGGGTGTGGGGCGCGACCCTCTCGTCCGCGGTCGGGAGCATCCTCGGGGCGCCCCGAGTGCTGCAGGCCCTCGCGCGCGACGGGGTGCTGCCTCGCCGGCTCCGCTGGCTGGGCAAGGGGAGCGGGGCCGACGACACCCCTCGGGCGGGCACGATCGTCACGCTCGTGCTCGCGCTCGGAGCGGTGTGGGTGGGCGACCTCAACCTGATCGCGCCCGTCCTGACCATGTTCTTCCTGACCACGTACGGCGTCCTCAACGTGGCGGCCGGGGTCGAGCGGTTCCTCGGCAGCCCATCGTTCCGGCCGCAATTCCAGGTGCCCTGGGCCCTGAGCCTGCTGGGGGCGGTGGGATGTATCGCGGTCATGCTGCTCATCAACCCTCTCGCGACCGGTGCGGCCGCGGTGGTGGTCGGGGGCGTCTTCATCTGGCTCGAACGGCAGGGCCTCGAGGCCACCTTCGGAGACGTTCGCCGGGGCGTCTGGATGTCGCTCACGAGGACGGGCCTGCTGCGGATTCGCTCGGACAGCGACCCCCGCAACTGGCGCCCCCACTTCCTCGTGCTGTCCGGTGCCCCGACCCGGCGCTGGCCGCTGATCGAGCTCGCCGACGCGTTCACCCAGAGCCGGGGCCTGCTGACGGTGGCCACCGTCGTGCCGCTGGATGCCGTCTCCGCCCAGCGCCGCGAGGCCCAGGAGCAGAGCATTCGGGAGTACCTGGGCAAGCGGGGAGTCCAGGGCCTCGTGCGGGTCGTGCCGGCGCCCGACCCGTTCGCGGGAGCGGAGCGGCTGGTCGAGTACTACGGGCTCGGGGCGCTGTCGCCCAACACCGTCCTGCTCGGCGATACCGCTCGGACCGAGCTCCGCGACCGGTACTGCACGATGATCGAGCGCTTCCACGAGGCCCGGCGCAACATCGTCATCGTCCGGGACGCGGAAGACCGGGGGTTCGGTGACCGGCAGCGGGTCGATATCTGGTGGGGAGGGCTGCAGGGCAATGGTGCGCTCCTGCTCATTCTCGGCTACCTGCTGAGCTCGAGCCTCGCGTGGCGTGGCGCGGACGTGCGGATGATCACGGTCGTGCCGAACGAGGAGGCGAAGGAGTCCACCCTTCGCCACCTGCACGAAGTGGTGGCGGCTACGCGCACCGGCGTGCGCCCGGTGGTCGAGGTGTCTCACGGTCGATCGTTCGACCAGGTCCTGCACGAGGTGTCGCGGGACAGCGACCTGGTTCTCATGGGCCTACAGGCGCCCGAGACCCGGGGAGACGTCGACTACCGCTCCTACATCGAAACCATGCGGGAGCGCACGTCAGATCTGCCGACCACGCTGTTCGTTCTCGCGGGGGAGGAGATCGTCTTCCGCGAAGTTCTGCTACGCGGCGAGTGAGCCGAGGGCGGGCGACGACCCCGCAGCGCTGTAAGGCGGGGGCGGGCCCGCCGTAGGCGAATGCGGACTCGAACGGGAGGAGTGCGTATGTGGGGCTCGGGTGTTCGAAGCGGGATGCGGGTGCAGTGGCTGAGCGTCGTGGGGGGCGCAATGAGCGTGTCCGCCGTGCTCGCCGTCGGTGTGGCGGGGCAGGGTCCGGCAGGCAACTCCGTCCGGACCGTGACCGACACCCTGGTGGGGTCGGTGGGTGGAGTGGCGGTGGACGCGCTGGGCGCGATCTACGTCGCCGACTTCGGCGAGCGGGTCTACAAGGTCCGGCCCGACGGGCGCTGGGAGGTGTTCGTGGACGGGCTCTACGGGACCTCCGGAAACGCGATCGACTCCCGGGGACGGTTGATCCAGAGCCAGTTCAGCGGCAACAGCGTCGCGCGTGTCGATCGCGACGGCACCGTCTCGGTCGTGGCCGAGGGTCTCGAGGGTCCGGTCGGCGTCGCTCTGGGCCCGGAAGACGAGATGTACGTGTGCAACTGCCGCAGCAATACGATCAGCCGGGTGTCGCCGGACGGTGAAGTGACCGTCTACGCCGAAAGCGAGCTCTTCAACTGCCCGAACGGAATCACGCGCGACGACGACGGCACCCTCTACGTCGTGAACTTCAGCGACGGCCGCGTGCTGCGCGTCGATACCACGGGGACGGTGGGCGAGTTCGCCGTCCTGCCGGGTGGGGGGAACGGTCACATCGCACGCATGCGGGGCGCGCTCTACGCGACGAGCTTCCAGGGTCACCGCCTCTACAGGATCACCCGAGAAGGCGAGGTCACTCCGTTCGCGGGCACGGGAGCGATCGGCGAGGTCGATGGACCCGCGCTCGAGGCATCGTTCACCTTTCCGAACGGGATCGCCGTGGGGCCCACGGGTGACCGGCTCTACGTGAATGATTTCATCAATCGGTTTCCCCCCACGGCCGAGGCACCTCCCGTGCCGCTCAGCACGGTGCGCCAGGTCACCCTGGCCGCCTTCTGGACCCAGCTCGCGGCCGTCCGGTCGAGCGGGGGGATCGAGGCCATGCGAGCTTTCCATCGCGCGTGGAAGTCCGATCCCGCAACGGCCGGTATCTACACCGAGATCGAGGTGAACGCCTACGGCTATGCCCTTCTGCAGGGGGGAGACGTGCCGGGTGCCCTCGCGCTCTTCGAACTCAATACCGAGGCGTATCCCCAGTCGTTCAATGCATGGGACTCGCTGGCGGAGGCGCATGCGGCGGCTGGGGACACCGAGGCGGCAATCCGATACTATGAGAAGTCCCTCGAACTGAATCCCGGGAACACCAACGCCCGGGACAAGCTGGCCGAGCTTCGCGGCGGAGGATGACTCCGCGGGGCCGGCCGGAGGCACGCAGCCGAGTCCATGACCCTCTCCTGGTCCGATCCCGAGTCCTCCGAGTCCCCGTGGGACAGCCCCGAAGAGGGTGATGCCGCCGCAGGCTCGCGGCGTGCCGTGGAGACCTCGATGGGCTTCCTTCACGCCTGGGGCCTCGGGGTGACGGTCGGCTGGATGGACCGGATCTACGGCTTCCGCAAACGAGAGCTGTTCGCGTCCCTGCCCGACACGGTCGTCGAGATCGGGCCGGGCCCCGGGACCAACCTGCGGTACTACCGCCCCGGCACACGCCTGATCGCGGTCGAGCCGGCTGCAGCGGTGCACGGCCGCCTGCGGCGCGAGGCGAAGCGCTGCAGCGTCGAACTGGAGTTGCATCCTGCGGGGGCCGAGCGGATCGAGCTGGAGGAGGGGAGCGTCGACGCGGTCGTGTCCACACTCGTCCTGTGCAGCGTCGATGACCCGCGCGAGGTGTTGAGTGAGGTCCGGCGGGTGCTGCGACCCGGTGGGCGTTTTCTCTTCATCGAGCACGTGGCCGCGGACCCTGGCTCGCGCCTGCACCGGGTGCAGGGATGGCTGCGGCGCCCCTGGGCGTGGGCCCTCGACGGGTGCGAGATCCGTCGCAACACCGGGGCCATCATTCGAGCCGCCGGGTTTTCCGAGGTCCAGGAAGACCGGTTCTCGGTCTCCGGATCGTGGATGCCCGTCTCGCCCCATGTGATCGGGGTCGCGAGGCGGTAGGACGCCGACGCGGGCAGGGCGGAGGGACTCAGGTCGCCAGGCCGACGGCCTCAGCCGAGCGACCCCACAACTCCGCGGCCAGTCGCTCCGGCTCCTCGGGAAGCGTCGGGTCGACCGGCTCGGTGAGATTCACGTATGCACCCCCGCGCTCATCCCATTCGGGTGCCGTCGCGATGCCGGCGAGTTCTCGGCCGGCGTCGGCGGGGTCGCGCATGAATCGCGTGAGCCGTCGTACGAACCACATCGCCACCGTCCGGTTGCGATCCCAGATCTTCGACGCCAGCACGCCGGGGTGGACGGCGATCGGGATCACATCCGCCCCCCAGCGGCGCTCGAGCTCGCGGACGAACAGCACGTTGGCCAGCTTCGAGTCGGAGTACGCGCCGAACCCGCGGTAGTCGGCTGGCCCCCGCAGGATCTCGTCCAGCGGACGGCGACCCAGTCGTCCGTTCTCGTGCGCCTTCGACGTGACCTGCACGATGCGAGACCCGGCGGCACGAAGGTCGGGCTCGAGCAGGAGCGTGAGCAGGAAGTGCCCGAGGTGGTTGGTCGCCATCGTGCGCTCGAAGCCGGCGGCGGTGCGCTCCAGCCGCGCCCGATAGACGCCGGCGTTGTTGACGAGAGCCGCAGGTCGCGGACAGAGGGCCCTGACCTCCTCGGCGGCTTCCCGTACGGAGGCGAAGTCCTCGAGGTCGCAGCGGACGACGTGGATGGGCGCCGACGACATTCCGGTCCGTGCGGCCGCTTCATCACGAATGCCGTGGGCGGCCGCCTCTCCGCGGCGCCGGTCGCGACAGAGGAGCAACAGGGGGCGACGGGTACCGGCGAGCGCGCGAGCGGTCTCGAGGCCGAGGCCGGCATTGGCGCCGGTCACGACGACCCCCGCGGCCTGCTCGGTGTCGGCGGTCGGAGAGGGTCGTTCGGTCATGGTCCGGAGCACCCTCCGGCCGCGCGCGGGTTCCTGCCCCGGAGTCGCTCGGCGGCCCTCAGAGATCCCTCGAGATCCCCAGAGGGCGCAGCAGCGGGGTCTTCTTGTCCTGATGGGCGTCCATGCGGGTGAGGATGTCGTCGAGGGATTGGATGGCATCGACGATGAACTCGCCCTTGTTGAGCATCACCGCCTCGGCACGGCCGCTCATGGCCGCGTCGGTGACTTCCGCACGCGACGGTGCGCCGCGCTTGGACAGCCTCTCGAGGACCTGCGTGGCCCAGATCGTCGGCGCGTGCGCGGCCTCGGCGACCCAGAGGATCTCTTCCTGCACCTCCGCGAGCCGTTCGAAGCCCATCTCGACGGCGAGATCTCCGCGGGCGATCATCACGCCGTAGTCGGCGTGGCGCATCGCAGCCAGGAGCAGGCGGGGGAGGTGCTCGAAGCCGGATCGAGTCTCGATCTTGAGCACGATTCCAACCTCCGGTCGCCGGCGCGCGACCAGCGCGTCGTGCAGGCGGACCACGTCCTCGGGATCCTGGACGAACGAGAGGGCGATCGCGTCCGCGTGGTCGGCTGCGAAGTCGAGGGCCTCGCGATCTCCCTCCTGGAAGGCGGGCAGGTCGAGTCGCGTCAGGGGTAGATTGAGCCCCTTGTTCGGGCGCAGCCTTGCGCCGGTCGGCTTGGCGTGGTCGATACGTACGCGGAACCAGCCTTCGCCCAGTGCCTCGGTGTGGCCTCCGATCCGCCCGTCGTCGAACCAGACCGGGTCCCCGAGCGCCACCTCGTCGAACACCTTGGCCACGGGGCAGGTGGCGACGACGTCGTCGCCGGGGTCCAGGGTGTCGAGCCGGCCCGGATCGGCCACGGTCAGGCGGTCTTCCCGATGGAGGCGCACCGACTTCTTCCCGCCGAGGTCGTCGATGCGCAGCTTCGAGCCGGCCAGGTCCATCAGGATGCGGAGCTCCGATCCCCGGGTGGCTGCTGCGGCCCGGAGATTGTCGATCATGCGTCGCCAGGCCGTGGGGTCGTCGTGGGCGCAGTTGATGCGTGCGACGTCCATGCCGGCGGCCACGAGCCCGCCACACAGGTCGCGGTCGTGCGCGGCCTCCGACGGAATCGTCACGACGATGCGGACCCTGCGGTCCGGCCGGGCCGGGCCGAGCAGCTCGTCGGCGTGGAACTCGACCAGCGCTTTGCCCTGGCGGAATCCGACCGGCGCGGTGCCGTCGTAGTCCGGCAACGACTCGCCCAGCGCGAGCGTGAGGATGCCGAGCACCCGATCCAGGCTCACGAGGACGTGTGCCTCGGCGCGCCCGAGCGACGAGAGCCCCAGCCAGGCCAGGTCGGCCTGCAGCCTCCGGACGTCGACGCTGCGGAGGGCGAGGTAGTGCACGAGATTGCGAGCACTCAGACGGTGCGCCGGGTCCACCGCAGCCAGGAGGTCGGCGTGTCGGGCCTCCTCTTCCAGCGCGCGGGCCCGCAGGCGTCGCAACCGGTCAGCGAGATCCCGCATGCCGGAGACGGTGAACGCCTCCGGAGGCGGTGTGACGCGCGGGCGGTTGAACGGCGACATTGTGATGGTTCAGCGAGGAGCGCTCGGTGCAGCACCCTGCCCTCGAACATTCGAGCGGGATGGGCCACGGATCAAGCGTCCGCCACGGGTTGTTACGGACGTCGCGGCTGCTGCGAGGCGGTCCTACCGGCCGCCGAGAAGCTCCTTCAGCTCCGCCTCGTCGAGCCCCACCTCGGCCACGTCGTCGCTCTCCGCCAGGAGCTCCCGGTCGTCGGCGCGCCGCGCGAGTGCCAGGGTGCCGGCCGCCGCGACCGCGCCCCCGATCGAGAATGGCCCGAGCAGCGCGAGGGTGATCCTCACGATCGACTCGTTCGGAGTGGCGAGTCCGAGTGCCACCATGGCGGCGGGTACCAGGCTCACGAGGGCGCCGCCCAGGGCACCCCACACGGCGAAGCGCGTCAGAGACAGCTCGTCGAAGCGCCGTCGGCGCCCGGCGATCCCCAGGACGGCTGAGAAGGCGATGCCGCCGACGAAGCCCGGATAGGCGAGGGCCGCGGGCCAGATATCGACCTCGGCGAGGATCGGATTGGGCCAGATGTTGTGGATCAGCTCCAGCCCCATTCCGGCGAGGAACCCCACGGCAGCCCAGGCGAGTCCCATACCCAGCGCTCCGCGGATCCTGCGCAGCAGGTTCTTCATGATGGTGCGGCTCCTTCGCGGGTGACGACGAGTCGCCGTCCAAGGGATGCGAAGACCAACAGGGAGCTCCCCCGCGTGCGTCCTTCCGAGTGCCGCGCCGAGGCCCTCTGGAAAGGTACGGCCGGCGGTTGCGGACCGCGACGCATGGCGGTGGCGAACTCGCGGGTCAGGTGTCCGGCGCTTGCCGGTCGGCACCGTCGAGCGTACTTACTCGAACCGCCTCGTCCCGCCCGCCCCGCAGCGCCGAAGGCCGCCGACCCGTCGCATGCACGGTCCACTCGATCACCTGCTCGCGTTGACCTTCGCCGTGGTCTTTCCCGTCGTCGCGACACCCGTGTATCGGCGTCGCCGCCCCGCGCTGCTCGCCGGTGACCTGCGCGTGCGGCGCCGGGAGTTTGTCGAGACCCTGGTGTGGCTCGCTGCCATGGGAGTGTGTACGGTGGTTGTGTGGACCGGCACGGGCCGAGCACTGACGGCCCTCGGCTTGACGGTGCCGGCCGGACGCCGCGGGTGGCTCGGCATGACGCTGGCCGGTGTCGCTGCGATGGCGCCCTTCGTGCAGACCTGGGCCGTGCGCCGCGACCCCACGACGCGGGAAGCGGCTCGCACGGCATTCGAGGGCGAAAGGGACTTCCTGCCGACCGGTCGCTCCGAGCGGCGCCTGTTCTGGGCGATCGCGCTGGCGGCAGGCGTCGGCGAGGAGCTGTTCTTCCGCGGCTTCCTGATCGCATACGGGGTCCTCTGGCTTCCCACGCCGGCGACCGTCGTGGTCAGCTCGGTGCTCTTCGGACTCGTGCACGTCATGCATGGAAGTCGGGCCACTCTGCGCGCCACCGGCCTGGGATTGGTGCTCGCAGTGCTCTATGTCTGGAGCGGGAGTCTGTGGCCGTCCATTCTCCTCCACACGGGCATCGACTGGTCGAGCGCCGAGTCGGGTTACTTCGCGCTCGGAGATGGGTGCTGAGCCGGAGTCGATCGGAGCTGCACCCTGCCGGCGAGCGAGCGGCCGGCCGATGGGTCCGCACGGCTACAGGTCGTCGATGTCGCTGCGGAGGATGGGTGCCTCTTCCGCCTTGCGCGCCAGCGCGAGCGAACCCGCGGCGCTTCCCGCTCCCGCGATGCCGAACACGGGCACCAACACGACGAGCGCGCTGGCCCCGAGTCCGGCGAGGGCTACGAACGCGCTCGAGAAGAGGACGCCGCCGAGGGCGCCGAGGGTCGCGAAGCGAGGGAGCGACATCTGGTCGAATCGGCGCCTGCCGTCGACCAGCCCGAGCAACCCGGAGAAGGTCACGCCGGCGAGGAATCCCAGGAATCCGAAGAACAGCGGGAAAGGCACGTCCGCCGCGTCGGGACCCACGACCAGCAGGAGCGCCATTCCGGCCAGGAACCATGCGAGTCCCCAGGCCACGCCCACACCGATCGCGCCGCGGATCCGTCTCAGCCATCTGCCCATGACGCCTCCTGCTCACCCGTGCGGTTTGATCCGACGATTGATCATACCCGCGCGTGGAGTACTTTGCAATACAAAGTATGCTGCCCTCGCCGGCAATCGAAGATTCGGGTCCTTCTGGAGATACCGGCGGCTGCTACCGCTCGTCCTGCCGTTCGGCACGAGGGGTGTCGACGCCGAGAACGTCCAGAACGCGGGAGGCCGGTGTGGCAGAACGATTGGGAGCGCTGCCCGCGAAGGCTGCGAGCACGGGACTCTCCTCGAGGGCGCGGAGTCCGATGGATTCGCTGCGCAGCTTGAGGTGCGCGTAGAAGGGCACCGACGAGGTCGTCCGGGCGACGAGGCCGCCGTCGGACGACCGCCGGGCGGGCAACACCTTCAAGCTGACGGCACGGAGGACATTGCCTCCGATGGCGAGGATCCGCTCTTCGTCCCCATCGACCTGAACGACGATGTCGCAATGCGAGCGAGCGCCCTCGCCCATCTGACGACGCCGCTCCGCCAGAGACCGATAGCGGGGTCGACTGGACGTGCACAGCATGTCGCCTGGTTCGACGACGCGTTCACCGATGTCGAACGCCTCGTACGCCGAGGCGGCCTCGCCGCCGTCCCGCGCCCGGATCGCCTGATCGACGTAGGTCCAGTGCGCAATCGCACGCCGGAACTGGCCGGACGACCCCAGCCCCGACTCGCACATCACCCACGAGATGAACGCTGCCGACCACGGAGCGTTCCAGCGGGTGCCGGCTCCCCGTCGCTCCCATCGACGGGTCTGGGCCTCCACGATTCCCGGGCCTTCGGGCGTCACCGCCCAGTAGCCCGCGATCGTGGCACCGACCCGTGCTCCCTCGCGCGCCGAAGGAGTCGGAGCACGCCGCGTCGTGTTCTCGAATACGACACGCCGTGCCTGGAGCGCTGCGCCGGGGAGCAGGCGCGCTCCATTCAGGCGATCCAGCACCGGGAAGCCGAAGAACGCCCACTCCTGCACGGCGACATCCACGATACGGCGGCGCAGGTCGGCCGCGGGTGAGGTCCCGCATCGACCCTGCACCACACGCATGTCGCTGAGGATCCCCTCGACCCGCTCGGAGGGCGCCAATACGTCGAACAAGTCCGCAGGCAGGCGCTCCGGGGGGAGCTGGCCCGCAGAGGGCATCGGCGCCCAGAGGAGCAGCGCCACGAGGGTGTGGAGAGTCGGCTTCATCATGACTAAGACGCTCGGCGTACACGATGTGTTGCGTTCCCGTTCCTCGCAGCCGTGCTGGCGCGCTTCACGGACTCGGCGACATGATGGTGGCGTGATTTGAAACGGTGCGGCGAGGTGCGCGATGCGAGACGAGGTGCACGAGTACGGTTCGGATGCGCTTACGATTCGGGAGGCGGTCGAACGGGACGTGCCCGACCTCGTCACCCTTCTGGCGGACGATCCCCTTGGATCGCAGCGGGAAGCGCCGGGTCCCGAGCAGATGTCGGCGTATCAGTCCGCCTTCCAGGCGATCGTGGAACGTGCGGACCACACGTTGCTGGTAGCGGATCGTGGGGGCAGGCCGGTCGCCGTCCTCCAACTCTCCTTCCTGCCCCACCTCACGTACACCGGAGGGTGGCGCGCCCAGATCGAGGGGGTGCGGGTCTGCGCCGAGTTGCGGGCCACGGGCCTGGGGAGACGCCTGCTGGAGGAGGCCATCGACCGGGCTCGGGATCGTGGCTGCCACCTGGTGCAGCTCACGACGGACGCCCGGCGCCCCGCAGCGCGCGCCTTCTACGAACGTCTGGGATTTCAGGCGACCCATCACGGCATGAAGATGCACCTCGTCGGCTCGGCCCCGGGCGACGCCACCACCCTCACCGACGAAGCACCATGAGCCGAGGCCGAGATCCGCTGATGGGG
>JAHHMJ010000425.1 GCA_018678395.1 Gemmatimonadota bacterium
CCGACGAGGCAGTGAGTGGGGCGATTCTGTTGGCAACCTACGCCTTCGCGATGCAGATCTACTGTGACTTCAGCGGCTACTCCGATCTGGCGCGGGGCCTGGCTCGGATGATGGGCTTCGAGCTGATGGTGAACTTCAGGCTGCCGTACTTCGCCGTCAACCCGTCCGACTTCTGGCGCCGTTGGCACATCTCGCTGTCGTCCTGGCTGCGCGACTACCTGTACATCCCGCTCGGCGGAAGCCGGGGCACCGCGTTCCAGACCTATCGGAATCTGGCCGCGACGATGGTTCTCGGCGGCCTCTGGCACGGAGCCGCCTGGACTTTCGTGGTCTGGGGTACGGTGCACGGAGTCTGGCTGGGAATCCACCGCGCGATCAAGCGGGATGACGCCGGTCCCGGGGGATGGCTGGCGAGAGGTATGAAGATATTCGTCACCTTCCAGATCGTCTGCGTGACGTGGCTCTTCTTCCGAGCCGAGAGCGTGGGACAGGCGTTCACCTTCCTCGGGGCACTGGGCACCGAGTACGCGTGGACTCCCGCCGCTCAACTGGGCGCGGGATTGCTGGTGGTCTTCGCGGTCCCGATGGTGCTCTACGAGGCCTGGGTGGATCGCTCCGGCGATCTGTTCGCGATGACTCGAGTCGCCCGGCCGGTCCGGGCGTTCTTCTACCTCGCTCTGGTGATGGCGCTCGTGTGGTTCTATGCGCCCGCTCCCAGCGAGTTCATCTACTTCCAGTTCTGACGATGAGTCGACTGCGCGAGTTGCTCCGCGTCGAGGGCCGCACCCTCGTCTTCATTCTGGCGGGTCTGGTCGTGCTCGAGATCGGATTCAGGGCCGTGGGCGACCGCCTGAGCGGCGACGTGGCGCACATGGACCGCATCGACGACATCGTTGCCGATCTCGACCGGGCGGACGCGTTCAAGGTGCTCTTCGTCGGCAACTCGCTGATCGCAGAGGGACTGGACCCGGTGGCGCTCGAGGGCTCGCTCTCCATCTCGTTGGCGCAGCCCGTGTCGGTCGGCCTCGTTCGTCCCGACGGCAGCAGTCCACTGGAGTGGTACTATCTACTCGACCGGTGGGTGTTCTCCGAGGGGCGTACCCCCGACCTCCTGGTCATTCCGTTCGGGCCGGGGCACCTCTTCGATCGTGACGCACGCCAGGCGACTTTCCGTCTGGCAGCCCACCACGTCGGCAACGGCGCCCTCTCGGAGCTTCTCTCGCGGGACCTGACCGACTTCGAGGCCCGCAGCCAGTTCTTCCTCGCCCGGGTGTCGCGTGCCTACGCCCTGCGCGAGCGTATCCAGCGCCGCGCTCTGGACGTTCTCATCCCGGATTATCGTGAGCTCGCGCCCCTGATCCTGCGCCGGGGTGCTCGCACTGCGGACACCGGAAGCGTCACGGACGCCGATGCCCCGAATCCGGCGGTCGGACGCACGCGCACGCTCCAGATGGTTCAGCGGCTCACGGCACGCGCGGGCACCGCGGGGGTCCCGGTGCTCTTCCTCGCGATGCCGGAGGCTGAGCTGTGGGCTGTCGACTCCGCGGTGGCCACGATGATCGGTGACGGCTGGCCCGGTCTTCTCGACTTCCGGGGTAGCCTCGCCCTGCCACCGGAACGTTTCCCGGACGGTGAGCATATGGACAGCGAGGGTCGCGAGCGGTTCACCGAACGGCTCTCGGCCGAGTTGCTTCCGACGGTGCTCCGGCTCTCCGAGGCTTCGGGGGGGTAGAGCCTCGCGCCCTTCCCTCCGTTCCGGCTGGTCGATTCGCTCATGTTCATGATGACGCCGTGGGTGCGCAGGCTGTTGGTCGCCAACATCGCGATCTTCTTCCTGAGCACCACGATCATGCCCTATCTGTTTCGGGACTTCGTTCTGATCCCGACGCTGCTGTGGCAGCGCCCCTGGACGGGCATCTCGTACATGTTTCTGCACGGCGGACTGACGCACCTGCTGTTCAACATGCTCGGTCTGTTCTTCTTCGGACCGCGACTCGAACAGCGGCTGGGCGGACCCGACTTCCTCAAGCTCTACTTCGCCGCGGGCTTCGGCGGCGCGGCGTTCTCGTTCTTCTTCGAGCCGGGTGCGGCGGTGGTGGGCGCTTCGGGGGCGGTGTACGGAATCCTGCTCGCCTTCGCTTTCTACTATCCGCGCGAGCGGATCTACATCTGGGGCATCCTGCCGATCGAGGCGTGGCTGCTCGTGACGTTGGCCGTCGGATTCAGCGTGTACGCGGGATTCGGCGGATCGGGCGGCACCACGGCACACTTCGCGCACCTGGGCGGCCTGGTGTTCGCGTGGGTCTACCTCAAGTGGAGGGAATGGCGCCGAGGCTCGGCCCGCCGGAGCTTCCAGCAGAAGCTCGAGGCCACGCCCGGCGCGGGGATGTCCGATCGTGCTCAGCTGTCCCGATGGCGATCCATAGAGGTCGAACGGCTGCACGAGATCAACCGCGAAGAGGTACGGCACCTGCTGGAGAAGGTCGAGGTGGTCGGTGCTTCCGGACTCACTGCCGGCGAGCGCCAGTTCCTGGATCGCATGGCGGGGGCGTAGCGCTCCGATGAGCGCCGGGGGCGGCTATCCGGTGCCGGCCCGGGTCGTCGAGGCCGAGGAGGTCCTGCAGCGCTCACGGTTTCTGACACTCCTGGCGCACGCGCCGTCCTCGGAGGCGGCGCACCGATTCGTCCAGAGCGTCCGCGACCGGTATCCGGATGCGACCCACCACTGCTACGCGTTCGTCGCGGGAGCTCCCGGGAGTACTGCGGCCATCGGCATGAGCGACGACGGAGAGCCGCACGGGACGGCGGGACGCCCCATGCTGACCACGCTTCTGCACAGCGGAGTGGGCGAGGTGGTCGCGGTCTGCGTGCGGTGGTACGGGGGCACGAAGCTCGGCACCGGCGGCCTGTCGCGCGCCTACTCCGGCGGGGTCAAGGCGGCCATGGACCTCCTCGACGTCGAGATGCGGGTCGATCGGGGTCGGGTGGAAGTCCACGTGGGTTACGCACATGTCGACGGGCTGCAGCGACTACTCGACGAGGTCGACGCGATCCAGGTCGAGGAACGGTACGGCACGGACGTCGTCTACGTCGTGGACGTGCCCGAGATCGCCTGGGTGACGTTCGAAAGAGGACTCGCGGACCTCACCCAGGGAACGGGACGCGCGCGCAGGATCTGAGGGGCCGGGCCGCTTCGTCTCAGGGGGTCGCGCTCGCGGCAGGCGAGACCGGGGTCCCCCCGTTGCGAAGGGCCATTCCCGCGCGAGCGTCGATGAACTCCCCATCCCGGATCGCGAAGGTCCCGTTGACCAGGAGGTGGCGGACGCCGTCCGCGTAACGGTGCGGATCGGTGTAGGTGGCCGAGGACCGATATGTGAGGAGGTCGATCACCGCGATGTCCGCCCACGACCCGGGCGCGAGCCTGCCGCGGTCTTCGAGACGCAGGAAGTCCGCGGCCAGACCCGACATGCTGCGGACTGCGAGGGCCACACTGATGTCGTCGGAGTCGAGGGCGTACATCCGCATCTTCTGGGGAAAGGCCCCGTAGACGCGGGGGTGGGTCACCGTCTGACCCTCGGCGGGCGTACGGCCGTCCGTGCAGGTCATCATCCAGGGCTGCCGTGCGAGCAGCCGCGTGTTCTCGGCGTCGTAGAGCTCCAGGTTCATGACCGTCGCGTTGCCGTTCTCGCGGAGAATGCGTTCGACCGTGCGCGGCACGCTCGACCCCCACTCGGCCACGACCTGGGCGAGGGTCTTTCCGTTCAGGCGGGGATCCGCGTCGGCGAAGAGGATCTTGTCGGGCCCGCCGCGCATGGCGAGCGACTCGACGATCTGCCTCTGCAGGATTCTCGACGTGTCCCGGTCGGCGAAGCGGCGTGCGATCGCATCCGGCCCGCCGGCGGCGGCCCAACGGGGCAGCGCGTAGGCACGCAGGTTCGACTGCGTCGCCGTGTAGGGATGCTGCGCCGCGGCCACCTCGAGGCCTCGGAGGCGGGCGTCCTCGATCAGCGCGATCCCGACGTCTGCCCGCCCCCGGTTGGTCGCACCCTGCGGATTGAAGTGCGAGAAGATGACGCGCAGTCCGCTCTCGGCCCCGATCTGGATACCCTCGGCTACCGAGGCGTCGTAGCCCACGCCCTGGTAGGTGGCGCCGAGGTCGCGGTCGTGCGTGTCGTAGATCGCGTCCTCCCACTCGGAGGCGACCAGACCCAACTCGATGACCTCATCGGTCGTCGCGTAGAAGCCCGGCGTGTAGAAGAGCCCGCTCGACAGCCCCAACGCGCCCTCTTCCATGCCGCGACGTACCAGGGCCCGCATGGCGTCGAGCTCCTCCGGGGTGGGGGCTCGATCGTCCATGCCCATCACTTCGCGACGCACGTGTCCGTGGCCGACGTACGTCAGCGCGTTGACACCGATACCCTCGTCGGCCCAGGACCGGAGGCGAGCGCCGACCTCGTGCGTGCCGCCGCCGTCGACTCCCATGACGACCGTGGTGATCCCCTGCGCAAGAAACGGACGGGCGTCGCGCCCATAGTCCTCGGTGAGCTCGGCGTGCGAGTGCATGTCGATGAATCCCGGGGCCACCGTCAGACCCGTCACGTCGATGCGCTCGTCGGCCGTGGCCTCCGACAGATCGCCCATGGCCGCGATCCGACCGTCCAGAACGCCCACGTCTTCCACCCGGCCGGGTGCACCCGTGCCGTCCACTACCGTACCGCGCAAGAGGATCAGGTCGAGATGCGGGATCGGCTCGGGCTCGGGCTCGCCGCAGCCGGCGAGGAGGACGACGACGGCGAGAAGGGCAGGGAGCGAACGGGAAAGGGCGTCCATGGGCGGTCGGGATCGGGGGACGCACAATGTCGGCGCCCTCCGCCAGGTGGGCAATGGAGACGTCTCAGGGGTAGAGCCGTACCACGGTCCAGCCGTCGCCGTCGCGACGCCATTCCCAGCGATCGTGCAGTCGATCGGCTCGCCCCTGCCAGAACTCTATGCGATGGGGCACGATGCGATACCCGCCCCAGTACGGGGGGAGCGGAACGTCGTCGCCGGGGAAGCGCTCTTCGAATTCGCGGACGCGGCGTCGGAGTTCGTCGCGCGCCTCCAGCGGCCGGCTCTGCCTGGAGGCCCAGGCTCCGATGCGGCTGCCGCGTCCTCGAGACGAGTAGTACGCGTACGACTGCTCCTCGGAGATCCTCTCGACCGTGCCCTCCACGCGGACCTGCCGTTCGAGGATCGCCCAGTGGAACAGAAGCGAGGCGTTCGGATTCGCGTCGAGCTCGCCCGCTTTGCGGCTCTCGTAGTTCGTGAAGAACACGAATCCGGCGGGTCCGATCCCCTTGAGCAGGACCATCCGGCTCGACGGAATCCCGTCGGGCGTGGCGGTGGCGAGGCACATCGCCTCCGGAAGGAAGAGCCCGGCGCGCTCGGCGTCGTCGTACCACTGCTGGAACAACTCGATCGGATCCTCGTCGCCGGTGGGGTCCGGGAGGCCGAGTGCGACGCCCTTGCCGAACGTCTTCAGGGCGCGGATGCGAGAGGTGAGGGACATACGCGGAAATCGGCTGGATGAAGAGGCCCGGACGCGTGCATCCGAGACCCCGCGTGGTTCACGGCCCGACATGGCGGGAATGTCGATACCCGCCCTCTCCCGCACCGTGCCCCCGCGCCGGTTGACCCCATGCCGGCCCCGGTTACCTTTATCGGCTCCGAGGACCTGTAGCTCAGGTGGTTAGAGCGCACGCCTGATAAGCGTGAGGTCGGTGGTTCAAGTCCACCCAGGTCCACTGCCCGGGGTGAGGGCCCGTCCAGTCGTCTGCGCGGGTTTTCGGTCGATCCAGGACAGCCGTGGTGCCCGGTTCACGCCGGAAGGTCGGGGTAGCGGGTTCGACTCCCGCCTCGCAAGGGGTCCCGAAGCCGTGCGTCGAGGTTCGAATCCTCGTGCGGTTCCCTGGGTCGGCCGTCCTCCCGGGCCCGGTCCGGGTTCCGTCGTCGCGGGCGCCCGGCCATCTTCAAAGATGGACCTCAAAGACACGATCTCCGACTGGCTCGCCGCGCTTCCGTGCGAGGCCCGTGAAGTCGACGACCCGAACGTCGACTGGCGCTACGAAATCCGTTACCCGGCCCGCCGACCCGACCACGTCATGCACGTCGCGGGAGTGCCGGGCCCCGCACCCTCCGTCGTGATCGTGTCGGTCACCCGCCTGTCCGAGCGGCACCGGCAGCGGTACGACGGTCTCCCGGACGATGAGAAGCGCGTCTTCCTCTTCGGATTGCGCCACACGCTCAACCGTCCCGAGGTCGACTTCGAACTCCGTGGCCCCGGGGACCTGGAGTGCCCCGAGGCGTTCCAGGTGAGTGTGCGGCGGTTCGCCGACGGGCTCAGCCTGGACTCGTTCGCGTTCAGCCTCGGCGCGGTGTACAAGGCCGAGCTCAGCACGATCTGGTTCATCCAGGAGTCGTTGGACCAGGATCCGACGACGGCCCCGGTTTTCTTCGATTTCGAGGGCGCAGACATCCCGGAAGCCTGAGGTCGCGGGCCGCCCCCCGCCCGGGAACCGAGGAACGCCTCCTCCCGGGTCGGTGTTCGACAGTCACGAGCAGCGCCGAACCGATCCGCTGCGGATCCCTTCGACCGACCGAACCATGCCCGTCGCCACCACCTCCCGAATCCTCCTCGCCGCCGCGGTGTGCGCGGGTGTGCTGATACCCGTCGAGGCGCGTGCTCAGGATTCGGGGTCCAACGGTGACAACGGCGGCGGCCTGCCGATCGCGGAGCTGCCCCCGCGCGAGGGGATGTACCACGCCTTTCGGCCCGGCGAGCGGATGGTGTTCGACGCGCATGTCGGGATTCTCGGTGGCGTCGGGGAGGCGGTCCTGGAGATCCACGCCGACTCTCTGCACGGCATTCCGGTCTACAACACCCGTCTGCAACTCCAGGCGTCGGCACTCTTCGGGACGCTCACCGTCGACAACCTCCTGCAGTCGTGGCTCGACCCGGAGACGATGCGTGCGCTGCGGTTCGCCAAGCGGCAGGACGAGCCCGGCACCAAGACCGACGAAACCTTCGATTTCTTCATCGACGAAGGCGAGTGGCGCCGCACGGACGGTGGAGAACAGGGGGCCCTGTCGTCGCAGTATCCGCTGGACGACATCTCGTTCATCTATTACGTCCGCGCCCTCCCGCTGGAAGTCGGCAAGCGGTACGTCCTGAATGATTACTACAAGGAGTCCGGGAACCCCGTGATCCTCGACGTCGTGCGCCGTGAGACCGTAAAGGTGCCGGCGGGCGAATTCCAGACGATCGTCGTGCGTCCGACGATCCAGACGCGCGGGCTCTTCGGGCAGGGCGGCGAGGCCGAACTGTATTTCACCGACGACGTCCAGCGGTTCCTGGTCATGCTGAAGTCGAAGCTGCCCCTCCTGCAGACGCTCGAATTCCGACTGACGGACTTCTCGACGGGCTACTGAGCTCCCGCCGCCGCCGGGCGCGTTCGAGACGCTTGCGCACCCGTTCCGACCGGGGCACCGTCGATACGGTGGCGAACGGGACGATCGTCGAAGAGGAGTCCTTCTACAGCATGTGAGGGTGGGAGCCCTGCTCTACTTCGCGTACGGGTCGAATCTCTGGCTTCCACGTCTCCGGCGGCGAGTGCCCGGCGTCCAGCCGCTCGGGGCCGCCCTCCTGCGGGGGTTTTCCCTGCGTTGGCACAAGCGTAGCCACGACGGGTCGGGGAAGTGCGGGATCGCGTTCGACGAAGGCGGAATCGTGCACGGCGGCCTGTTCCGCATCCCGCCCCCCCAAAGGCCGAGGCTCGACCGCGTGGAGGAACTCGGGGTCGGGTATGCGGACCTCGACGTTCGCGTGGAGACCGGCTCGGCTGCGCATGCGGCCTACACCTACGTGGCCCTGCCGCGAGCGCGCGCCGAGGGGCTGAGGCCGTATCGCTGGTACCGCGATCTCGTGGTGGCGGGCGCCCGGTGGCATGGTCTTCCGGACCCGTACGTCCGACAACTCGCCGACGTGGCTGTCGCGAGGGATCCCGATGCCGGGCGCTCGCGTCGAGAGCGGGCGTCCCTGGCGCTCCTCCCATGACCGAGGGCGAACCTTCGGTGACGGTCGAAGCGTGCGTGACATCGGTTGCCGAGGCGCGCGCGGCTGCTGAGGCGGGGGCCGGACGCCTCGAGGTGTGTCGGCGCCTCGAAGTGGGTGGCCTGACGCCCTCGGCGCACGACCTCCGGGAGGTCACCGAGGCGGTATCCGTGCCGCTCTACGCGATGGTCCGTCCCCGGGCCGGCGACTACCGGGCTCGGGCGGGCGAGGTCGAGCGCATGCTCGCGTCGATCGAGGCGCTGCGGGAGGCGGGGGCGGCCGGCTTCGTCGTGGGCGTACTCGACGGCGCGGGGGCGGTCGACACGGTCGCTCTCGCCGAACTGGTGGATGCGGCCGGACCGAGACCGGTCACGTTCCATCGCGCCTTCGACGAGGTGCGGGACCGGGGCGCGGCGCTCGAGAGCCTCGCCTGCACGGGTGTTGCGCGGGTCCTGACGTCGGGAGGTGCCGAGACGGCCTGGGACGGCCGCGCCGAGCTGCAGCGGATGGTCGGCGCAGCGCCGCCCGGCATCACGATCCTCGCCGGAGGGCGGGTGCGAGGCGATCACGTCCGGGACCTGGTTGCACGGACCGGCCTGCGAGAGGTCCATGCGCGAGCCGCGGGTGTAGCCGGCGTGTGCCGGGCGCTGAACGGGACCGGCTGAGCGAGATGGCTACGGCTCTGACCCTGGTGCGCGCACGCCTCGACAGGCTCCCCGAGCGCTGGGCGGACGGGACGGCGTGGCTGTCGGCTGAAGAGCGCTCGCGAATCGGCCGTTTCCGGTTCGAGCGACACGCGCGCCGACAGCGGGTCGCGACCGTACTTCTGCGCGGGGTGCTGGGATCGGTGACGGGTCGCGATCCGGGCTCGCTCGAGTTCCTGGCCGGGGAGCACGGGAAGCCGCATCTGTCCGGTGGCCCCCCGTTCAACGTGTCGCACTCGGGCGAGTGGTGGCTGTTCGGATGGGCCGAGGAGGGCCGCGTCGGGGTCGACGTCGAGGTCGCGCGAGAGCTCGATGATCTCGAGGCCGTGGCCCGCAGGTCGTTCCACCCCGCCGAGTTCACGCGGGTGATGGCTCGTACGGGACCGGAGCGTTCGGCCGCGTTCTTCCGGGTCTGGAGCCGGAAGGAGGCGTTCATCAAGGCCCTCGGCATGGGACTCGCCTATCCGCTCGACGGCTTCGTCGTCTCCGAGGAGCGCGATCCGCCCGCCGGCCTGCTCGAGGTGAACGACGCTGCCGAGTCCTCGGCCGAATGGCTGCTCCGGCCCGTGGAATGGGCGAACGACCTCGGTGCCGCGAT
>JAHHMJ010000130.1 GCA_018678395.1 Gemmatimonadota bacterium
GGCCACCACCTCGCCGAGGTCGGTCGGAGTGAAGCGCCGCTTTTCGAGCACGACGTAGTCACGGTCCACCAGCGTCGAGATGATGGCGGCGTACGTCGAGGGACGGCCGATTCCCAGCGCCTCGAGCTGCTTCACCAGCGAGGCCTCGGAGAACCGGGGGGGCGGCTGCGTGAAGTGCTGCCTCGGATCGATCCGCTCCAGCTCCGTGCCGTCGCCTCGCGCCAGCGGAGGGAGGGGATCCAGATCATCGAGGCGCCGGTGATCGCCCTCCTCGGTCGCCTCCAGATACAACCGGGTGAATCCGGCGAACTTCACCACCGAGCCCGTGGCGCGGTAGCGGTATTCCCGCCCCGACGCACCCACCAGCGCGAAGTCCACCGTCGTCGTGTCGTAGACGGCGGGCGCCATCTGGCTGGCGACGAAGCGCAACCAGATGAGTTCGTACAGACGAGCGGCATCGGACTTCAGTGCGCGAGCCGCCTCGGCAGGCGTGATCGCGACGTCGGTCGGCCGGATGGCTTCATGTGCTTCCTGGGCTCCCTTCTGCTTCTTGCCCCCCCACATCCGGGGGCTCGCCGGGAGGTAGTCGCGTCCGAACGAATCCTCGACGAACGCCCGCGCTGCAGCGACCGCCGTGGCCGACACCCTTGTGGAGTCGGTTCGCATGTAGGTGATCAGACCGACCGCACCGCGCCCCCCGACTTCGACGCCCTCGTAGAGACGCTGGGCGGTGCTCATCGTGCGCCGCGCCGAGAAGCGCAGCCGCTTGGCCGCCTCCTGCTGCAGCGTGGAGGTCGTGAAGGGCGCCGCAGGGTTCTTGCGTCGCTCACGGCGCTTCACGTCGGTGACGTCGAAGGGCACGCCTTCGATGTCTGCGACCGCCTCCCCCGCCTGATCGGCGTTTCCGAGCTGGAAGGACCGGCCGTCGATCTTGTGCAGCTTCGCCTCGAAGGCCTGGTCCCGAGCCCGGAGGTGGGCCGTGATCGACCAGTACTCGGTGGCCTCGAAGGCTCGGACTTCGTCCTCTCGCTCGCAAATGAGCCTCAGGGCCACCGTCTGCACACGACCGGCGGAGAGCCCCGGGCGAATCGGCTTCCAGAGGAACGGACTCACGCGGTACCCGACGAGGCGGTCGAGAATCCGACGCGCCTGCTGCGCCTCGATCTTGGGGATGTCGAGGGCCCCCGGGCGTTCGAGGGCCGCCTTCACCGCCGACTTCGTGACCTCGCGAAACTGCACCCGCTGGAAGCGGTCCGGATCCCGCCGGTAGCCGAGTTGCTCCGCAACGTGCCCGGCGATCGCCTCTCCCTCGCGGTCGGGGTCGGTCGCCAGAATGATCCGCCGCGCCTTGCGGGCCTTCTGCTTCAGGCCCGTGATGACCTTCCCCTTTCCACGGATGATCTCGTACGTGGGCTCGAAGCCCCGCTCCACATCGACGCCCAATTCCTTGCGCGGGAGATCCATGACGTGGCCCACCGAGGCGGCTACCTCGTAGCCGTCACCCAGGTAGCGCCCGATGGTGCGTGCCTTGGCGGGGGACTCGACGATGACGAGGTCTTTGGTTGCTGGCGGCATGCCCGGGGGGGTGCGGAGGGATCGGTGCGCAGGTCGAGGAGTTCGGGGACGCTCGTCAGCCGGTGGGCGGAACGGCCGCGAACCGGGCGATTGCACGAGCCAGGTCCTCGGCGGTCGCGCTCGAAGCGTCGAGGTGGAGGCGCGCACGAGCATAGGAGGGCTCGCGTGCCGCCAACAGGGCTCGAACGGCCGACTCGGGGTCGGGCCCGCGCAGGAGAGGTCGCGTATCCCCATCGCGCGCCGCCCGTTCCAGCGCCGTGGCGACATCGACCTGCAGCCACACCGAGAGCGTCGCGGCGTCGAGAGCCTCCATCCGACCGGGCACCATCGGCCAGCCGCCGCCCGAGGCCAGGACGACCCGGTGACGGGCGAGCAGCTCGTTGCCGATCCGCGCCTCGTGTTCCCGGAAGGCGGCCTCACCCCGCGCTGCGAAGATCTCCGCGACCGACGTCCCGACTCGGCGCTCGATCTCGGCGTCGAAGTCGAGGAACTCCCACCCCAATCGCTGAGCGACGGCCCGGCCCACGGTCGTCTTCCCGGACGCCATGAAGCCGATCAGGAGGATGCGCCGCACCTCCGAGCCACGGACGCCGTCCACCGCGGTCGTGGTCAGAGTTCGCGCTCCCCGAAACCGCGGTCGCGAAGGTAGGCCATGTAGGCGTCGAAGTTCCGGCGAATCTCCGAGATCGAGTCGCCGCCGAACTTCTCCAGGAACGCATCCGCAATCACGAGCGCGACCATCGCCTCACCGATCACACCGGCCGCCGGAACGGCGCTCACATCGCTGCGCTCGGTCGCCGCATCGGCCACGGAACCGTCCCGCAGATCGACCGACGGGAGCCGGTTTCGAAGGGTCGAGATGGGCTTCATGTGGCCGCGGACGAGGAGGGGTTCACCCGTCGTCACGCCGCCTTCGAGCCCTCCGGCGCGATTCGAAGCCCGCCCCATACCGCCGGTGCGGGGTCGATCCTCGGCGGGCACGATGGGATCGTGCACCCGGGTGCCGGGCCGTCGAGCGCCTTCGACACCCATGCCGATCTCGACCGCCTTCAGCGCCTGAATGCTCAGGATCGCCTGCCCGAGGCGTCCGTCCAACTTGGTATCCCACGCCACGTGACTGCCCAGGCCGACCGGCACCCCCGTCGCGACCACCTCGAAGGTCCCTCCGAGCGTGTCGCCGCTCTCCCTCGCCGCATCGATGGCCTCGATGATCCGCTGGGTGGCGTCGTCGTCGAGGCATCGCAGCGGGGAGTCGTCCACCGCGGCGTTGAGGTCCTCGGGATAGCGCTCCGGAACCTCGGCGTCGATCCCGCCGACCGAGATCACATGGCTGCCGATGCGGATGCCGAACTCGGCCAGGAAGCGCCGCGCGACTGCGCCGCAGGCAACCCGCGCCGCAGTCTCGCGCGCGCTCGCGCGCTCGAGAATGTCTCGGGTATCCCGCCGATCGTACTTGAGCACACCGACCAGGTCCGCGTGCCCGGGGCGAGGGAGGTACATCGACCGCAACGCCTTGGGGTTCACATCGGGCTCGGGCGGGTCCGGACTCATCGCGATGGTCCAGTTCTCCCAATCCCGATTCCAGATGATCATCGCCAGAGGCGATCCCAGCGTCTCGCCGAGGCGCACTCCGGACATCACCTCCGCCCGGTCCGACTCGATCTTCATGCGCCGGCCACGCCCGTACCCTCCCTGGCGCCGTCGGAGCTCGGGGTCCACGTCCCGGACCATCTGGAGGTCGAGTCCGGCCGGAATCCCCTCGAGGACCGCCACGAGTCCGCGGCCGTGGGATTCGCCGGCAGTGCGGAAGGAGAGTCGTCTCATCGGTGGAGCGGGCCGGGAGGGGATTGCTCTGGACGACACCCCGAAGACCGGAGCGCCGCGCGGTGTGCAGTGGCTAGGATACGACGAGCGCGACGACCCACCAAGGGGCCGCCGCGCTCGGCGATCGCTGGACGGAAGGTCGAACTAGCGCTCCGGATGCTCCCGGAGAACGTCGGCCTTTCGGACGTCCACCACGACGACTCCGCCCGAAGACGTGGTCCCGAACAGCTTGACCACGACACATCGATCTTCGGTGATGCCGTTGGGCACGATGGGCGCGTTGAAATCGTTGCCCTCGTACACCTGGACCGCCTGACCGATGAAACGGCCGGCCTGATCCGTGACGTCCACCGCAGAGCATTGGAAGCCAGCGTTGTCCTCCGGGAAGGGCAGGATGGCCTTGAGCGGCCCCACCACCACATCCCGGATCGCAACCCGGCCGATGCGCAGGAATTTGAATGTGTCGATGATGTCGACCGTTCGCTCACCGGTCCCGACGAACGCGAGGTGCGTATCGGGTCGGTACTGTCCATCGGGGTTCTCGAGCGTCCGGAAGTCGGCGTGCAGGGGGTGTAGCGCCGCACCCGCGCCGGTCGTCGCCAACGGGATCCCGGTGAGACCCTGCAGGCGCAGGTCGGGGCTGATGAAGTACGCAGCCTGAAGCCCGCGCACCACCGTCAGCGTCCCGTCGTAGTTCATCCCGAGCCCCTTCACCTGCTCGGAGGGGTTCGTCAGCAGGTCCGCGACCTGGATGAAGCCGGAGAGACCCGTGGCCCCACCCGGCTGCGCACGATACATCAGCACGCGCGCGACAGGCTCCCTGGCGCCCTCACCGACTGCGACCCAACCACCGTCACCGGAACCCGCGACGTAGGTCGTGTCCCGGAAGCCGAGGCTCGGCACGTCCCAACGGGCTCCCTCGACCATGTAGGCGTCCGAGCCCTTCGACACCAGCTCGGCCCACGCGTCGGTCGGCAGCTCGCCGCTGCCCGTGTTGGCCCTACCCACGATCACCTGATCCGGGAAGCCCGGCACGTGATCGTAGAGCGTCAGCGCCGCCGTGGTGATGGTGATGCTGCCGATCTGGGTTTCGACCAGGGAGGTTCCGATGGAGTCGATGTGCGCGACGGCCCAGAAATCGTCCGCCGGCGTCGTAAGCGCGTGCTCGACGAAGAGCTTCACCTCGGAGCGGTCGGAACCGTCTTCGAAGAACGCCTTCCGCGCCGTACCGATGTCGCCGATCAACGTCGTTTTCGTCGAATAGATCACGCTTCCGAACGAGTCGACGGCCGCGAACTGCGGGCGATCGGAGAAGGACGGGTTCGCACCCGTGGGCAACGGATAGATTTTGTAGGTCGTGGCGGTCTCACCGGCGTTGAGCTCGATGTCGAAGATCACGACGTCCGGAGTCAGGAAGCGATTGCTCTCGACCTCCCGCTCCTGTTCGAGATCGATCACCGAGAGGTTGGTCCCACCCGAGTTGGCGACCCAGAGCGAATCCCCGTCCCGGCTGAAGGCCAGCCCCCACGGCTCCGAACCCACGCCCACCGGCGGACCGAAGCTCTCGGAGTCGAGACGGAAGAGCTCCACGCGGTTCCGCGTGAGATTCGACAGGAACAGGTTGCGGCGCGCCGTGTCGACGGCCGCGTCCATGATCAAGCCGCCGGACGGCAACTGGACCGTGCGCCCCGAGACGTGGGCTCGATTCAGCCTCTGTCCCAGCCGCCCTTCGGCGATGATGGCGCCACCCCGGTTCCCGCACTCCAACTGCTGTAGCTCGTCCGAAACGGCCGCGCTGCAGTTTCCGGCCTGATCCAGCAGATAGCCGGTCACTTCGTACTGAAGCGTATCGGGGAGCGAAAGCGAGTCCACGTTGAAGACCGGCACGGAGAACTGTGCAGCCACTGTCCCCGTCCGAGCAGGCGTGAAGGTTGCGCTTCCGGAGCGCACCAGCGTGTCCTGGCGCGCTTGTGAGATCGCGAGAACCGTGTAGCCCGCCTGGATGATCCCGCTTCCCTGCGCATCGTCGTTGCCGAGCACCTGGATCTGGATCGAATCGGTGAGCTCGAGCTTGGGCAGGGCACTCACCTCGAGCCGCGCTGACGGCGGCTCCGAGTCACCCGCGCCACCCGTGACCACGTTGGCCGCAACAGGCCCGTCGCCACCGATGATGTCCACCGAATTGCGTGCGCGCACCGAAACGTTCAGCGCACCGCTCAGGCCGACGGGGATCGCAACCGTCGTGTCTACACGGATCGAATCGACGGCCGACCCGAAGGTCCGCACGAGCGTGGTGTCGAGCGCGCCTTCGAGCTCGAACGTCAACTCCAGAACCCCTTGGGGGTCCTGCGCGGTGGCCGAGAGATTCAGGCCCAGGCCCGCCTGGATCGGCTGGCCCGGCTCCAGGTTCAGGAGCTGGACGTCCGGTCCGCCGAGGATCAGGCTGACCGTGTCGCTCTGGACCGCCCCGTCGGAGTCGGTCGCCGTCACCGCGATCAACGCGGTCTCGGGAGCCTCCTCCTCGGTGGCGACCAGGTACCGGGTCAGCACGGTATCGCGAGCGCTGCCGAGCACCACGTCCTTCGGCTCGAAGCGCTCGACTGACGCCTGCGTCCCGAGACTCGGATCGCCTCGCAGCGCGAACCCCTCGAAGCGGACCCCGTCGATACCGACGCCCGAGCGAACGCGGACGCGAACCATGACCGAGTCGCCGACCGGCTTCGCCGAGAGAGAATCACCCCTCGGGACTTCGATCTCGACCCGCGGTCCTCCGGCGCTGCCGATCGGATCGGCCAGGCCGCCGCTGAACTGGTTGGGTCCGTCGCACGCCGCCAGGGCGAGGGCCAATGCGGCCCCCGCGGCGGGGAAACGGATTCCGAAGACTGTTGACCTCATGAGTCGTCTCCCGTGCCGGCGTCAGTTTTCGCGAACGATGGTCGGCGTGACCAGGATGATCAGGTCTCGCTGCAGCTGGGACTCCCGGGTGGTCCGGAAGAGCCCGCCGACCAACGGGAGGTTCATCAGGAACGGAATCCCCGATCGAACCTCCTCGCGCTCGGTCACGGTCAGGCCCCCGATCACGACGGTCTCACCGTCGCGCACGAGCACCTCGGACTGGGCGTTCTGCGTGTTGAAGATGAAGCCGACGTCGGAGTTGGCGAGCTGGGGCGCTGAGCGCTCCGCATTCAGCTCGAGAAGGATGTGGTTGTCATCGGTCACGTGCGGCGTCGCCTCGAGGATGATACCGGTCTCCTCGATCTGAACGGTCGCCTGCGGGATGGTCGCGCCGCCCTGCTGGGCACCGCCGCCACCTGCACCGCCACCTGCACCACCGGCTGCACCGGCCTGGGCCGAACTCGCGTCGAGCACACGGAGCGGAGTCCGCTCACCCACCTGGATGCGGGCGGGTCGGTTGTCCCTCACCGTTACCGATGGCTCCGCCTGGATGTCCGAGAGATTCACGGACTCCAGGGCCTCGATGAACGATACCAGAGTGTGCCGCCCCACGATGAGCGAACTCAGAAGCGTCAATGTCGGTGAGGGCACACGGTTGGTCGCGTTGCCGAGAGCGGCAACGGAGTTACCGCCCAGCGATACCACGTTCGAACCCTGCTGGACCACTTCGTCCGGAAGGTCGATCTGGCCGTTTCCATCCAGATCCGACGCACCCGGCGCGACCTGGTTGAGCTGGTTTCCCCTCGAGTCCTTGAGATCGTAGACGATGCCGAGGTCGTTGAGCTCGGTACGGTTCACGAAGACGATCTTCGCCTTGATCTGCACCTGCGGCGTCCGCACGTCGAGCTGCTCGATGATGCGGTCGACCTCGCGATGCACCGCGCCGATGTCCGACACGACGATCGAGTTGGTGGCCGGGCTCGCATTCGCGGTCCCGCGGCCGGGCGAGAGCAGGCCCTCGATGGCCCCCACGATGTCGTCGGCCGTCGCGTAGTTCACACGATAGGCCTCCGTGACGAGCGGCTCGACCTGAGCCTGCTCACTCACGGCGTCGATGTCGTCCACCCGTATGATCCCGTTCGGGAGCTCGGTGGCGACGAAGCCGTTCGTACTCAGAATCACGTCGAGGGCGTCCGGCCAGGGCGCGTTGTCCACCTTCGCGGAGATGTTCCCCTCAACGCTCGATCCGGCCACGATGGACCGACCCGAGAAGTCGGAGAAGGTGAAGAGCACCTCGCGCACCGGCATCTCGTTGAACTCGACGGAGATGCGGCGAGCCTCCTGCTGCCGAGGCGTGCGTGCCGCCATCGTCGCGGAGGGTGCAGCCTGCGCCGCGGCGCGCGCGGCGACCTCGTCGGCCGCCGAGGTCCACGGTTCGAACGCCGCGCTACCGTTCTGCATGACGACGCGGATG
>JAHHMJ010000692.1 GCA_018678395.1 Gemmatimonadota bacterium
GTTCCACACAGGTCCATGTGGAAATGGGACAAGCTTTGGGTCGGTGGTACGGGTCTGCCCGCCGCCTTGCCCCCCGCGGACCCGCCGCCCCATCCTCGACCCACCGGCTCCGATCCCATCCGCCCCACCAGACATCCCATGCGCGCCTTCCGCACCCGCGTCCTCTGCGCCGCCCTCACCGGCGCCGCGGCGCTGACCCTCGCCCTCCCCCACGCCCTCGAGGCCCAATCGGTCCGG
This sequence comes from Gemmatimonadota bacterium, assembly GCA_018678395.1. Lineage (GTDB taxonomy): Bacteria > Gemmatimonadota > Gemmatimonadetes > Longimicrobiales > Gaopeijiaceae > Gaopeijia. Next base: position 238 of record JAHHMJ010000692.1, read on the forward strand.
CAGTCGGGTCGCTCGGACGCGGGCATGGTGTCGGCCGCACATCCGCTCGCCACCGACGCGGGCGTACGTATGCTCGAGATGGGTGGGAATGCAGCCGATGCGGCGGTGGCTGCCGCCTTCGCGATCGCGATCGTCGAGCCCACGATGAACTCGATCGCGGGGCGCACGCAGGTGCTGGTGGCGACTCCGGAGGGGCAGTTCCATGGGATCGACGGCACGACCCAGGCCCCCTGGGACTACGATGCCGACACGGCTCCGCAGGCCTCGTACGGGTATCCGGTCATCGGCGTCCCGGGGGCGGTCGCCGGGCTGCTCAAGCTGCACGACGAGCACGGCACCCTCCCCCTGGACGTGCTCATGGAGCCCGCGATCGAGTACGCCGAGAACGGGTTCCGCATCCTGGTCGGGGACGCGCTGCGCATGATGGGAGGGTCCGAGCAGGCGCTGGAGTTCCCGGGCACGCGCGAGGCCTACTACAGGGACGATGGCTCGGCGTACGGACCCGGTGAGATCCTGCGCCAGCCGGACTACGCGAACACGCTGCGGCGCATCCGCGACGGGGGCCGCGAGGCGTTCTACGAGGGTGACATCGCCGAGCAGATGATCGCGGACCTGCAGGCCAACGGTTCGGTCATGAACATGCAGGCGCTGCGCGACTACGTGGCCGAGGATTCCCGCATCGTGCGCGGCAGCTACCGCGGCTACGACCTGATCGGGACCGATGTGCCGGCCGCAGGCGTCCTCGCCATCCAGGCGCTGCACATCATGGAGAACTTCGATCCGGCCGAGATGAGCGAGGCCGAGTGGTTCGCGGTCACGGGTCAGGCGCTGGGCATGGCGCGCGGTGAGCTGCGGGTCCTCGGCACCGACACGGCCGCCGAGCGCGCCACCTCGAAGGAGTACGCGCGCCGGCTCGCCGACGAGATCCGCGCGCCGGCGGTGATCGGGGCACCGGCCGGCGTGACCGCGCCCCTGCCCCTGTGGGACGACCGGGGCGACAACGAGGGCGGGCACACGACCCATCTCTCCACGGCGGACGCCGACGGGATGGTGGTGTCGCTCACCCAGACGCTGGGCCCGAACATGGGCTCGAAGGTCGTCACCCCCGGCCTCGGCTTTCTGCACGCGTCTACGCTCGGCGGCTACCTGGGCCGGGTGCCGGGCGGCTTCCGGGCCCGCTCGAACATCTGCCCGTTCATCGTCATGAAGGACGGAGAGATCGTGCTGGTGCTGGGCGGTGCGGGCGGCGGCATGATCCCGCCGGCGGTGGTCCACGCGATCACCCGCGTCATCGACTTCGGCCTCGACCTGCCGCAGGCGCTCGCGGAGCCCCGCGTCGCCGCCTCCGGCGACGGGTTCAACGCCGAGACGTCTCCCGGAATCGGCTGGACCGAGGCCGAGCTCACCGAGATGCGCTCACTCGGCATCGACATCAATGCCCAGCCCCGCTCGGGGGCGTTCGGCCGCATCCACGGCATCCAGTACGACGCCGAGACGGGCACCTGGATCGGAGCGGCCGATCCGGACTGGGAGGGCTCCGCACGGGGTCCGGTGCGAATCGGGGGCTGAGGGGCACGTCAGCGCCGCGGCAGCCAGGGTCCCGTGATCGCGAAGGTCCACCCCTGGACCTGCATGTTGACGAAGAACGTCGACCCGTCGGGTGAGAAGCACGCTCCGGCGAACTCGCCGCCGCCCGTCATGTTGTGGCCGAAGCGGTACAGCTCGCCCTCGGGGGTCACGCCCACCAGGTAGTCGTCGCCGGTGCCGTCCTCGCACACGATCAGGTCGCCCCACGGCGCCACGGTCAGGTTGTCGGCGTTCTCGACGAGGGTGGAGTCGTTGGGCTCGACGAAGAGCTCCAGCGTCGCCGGGCTCTCCGCCTCGCGCGCAGTCCCCTCGTACGGACTCGGGACGTAGCGCCAGATCTGGCCCTTCTGCGCCTGGCCGCCGTTGGTGCAGGCGAAGTAGATGCCGTCGTCCCCCTGCCAGACGCCCTCGCCCCGGGCGAAGCGCGCGGCCCCGGCGTCGTGGCCGCGGTGCCGCAGATCGTTGTCGGGGGCCTCGACGTCATCGAGATCGAGCCACTCGACCTGGAGCACCAGTCCCACGGGCACGCGCGCCCTGCGCCCCCAGTTGCGCGTGTCGAGTGAGGGCTCCTCTCGCACGACCAACGCCTGCAGCCGTCCACCCGCGTGCAGGTTGCCGGGCTCGTTCGGCAGGAAGCGGTACAGCAGTCCCTCGCCGTCGTCTTCGGTCTGGTAGACCACGCCCGAGGCCGGATCGACCGCGATCGCCTCGTGGTTGAATCGACCCATCGCCTTCAGCGGGATGGGATCCACGAGAGGCGCGTCCCAGACCGCCGGGACCTCGAAGTTCCAGCCGTGGTCGAGCGCGCGACCGCGCCCGGCCCGCAGCACGGTTTCCTCGCAGGTCACCCACGAGCCCCAAGGAGTCGGCCCCCCAGCGCAGTTGCGGATCGTGCCGATCAGCGAGAGGCGGTGCCCCACGAGACGCTGCGCCTGCGTGTCGTAGAGCAGCGTCGTCGTACCGCCCAGAGCCGGCCCGTCGCCGGTCCCCCGGTCGTAGATGCGACTCTCGTCGATGGACGATATCAACCGGTGGTCGTCTCCGAACGGGCCCGTATCGGCCGGCCAGCCCCACACGACCTCGTGGTTGCGCACGAGCAGCGTGAGGCCGTCCGGCGCCGGGAAGGCCGCCATGCCGTCGTGGGCCGCGGGCACGATCAGCCCGTCGTTCATCGGGTCGCCCGCCCGGGACACGATTCGGTAGGTGAAGCCCTCCGGAAGCGCGAGGATGCCGTCGGGATCGTCGATCAGGGGCCCGAAGCGGTCGGTCGGCGTAACCGCGAGCAGGCGATCGGCGTCGAACAGCGACCGGAGGCCGGCGAGGCCCAGCGACACGGCGGCAGCACCGAGAAAGCGGCGGCGGGATACGGCCACGAACAGGCTCCTTGGTACCGGTGAGATCGGAAGACGCGCTTCATGTCACGATGGCGGCCCGCGGACCGCCCCGGCATGATGCAGCCACGCCGGTCGAAGCGCGACCGCCCCCTCGACGCCGGGAGTCCCCATGTCCAACGCCGTTTCGTGGAACCTGCAAGTCGCCATCCGCGAAGGCCACCTCGACGACTTCCGCGCCCTGATGGAAGAGATGGTCGCGGCGACCCGTCGGGAAGAGGGCATGCGCGCCTACGAATGGTACATCAGCGACGACGGTACGGCTTGCCACCTCTACGAACGCTACGCGGACTCGGCCGCGACGATGGTCCACCTCGGCAATTTCGGCGCGAACTTCGCCGAGCGTTTCCTGGGGTGTGTCGAGCCGACCGCATTCGCCGTGTACGGCGCACCGAGCGCCGAAGTCCGCGGGGTGCTCGACGGCTTCGGCGCCCGGTATCTCGGCTGGTTCGGCGGGGTGGAGG
>JAHHMJ010000453.1 GCA_018678395.1 Gemmatimonadota bacterium
CAATCCCTACGATCCGACCCGCAATCCCAGCGGATCCTCGGGCGGCTCGTCGGCAGGGGCTGCGGCCAACTTCGGCCTCGTCGCGATCGGAGAAGACACGGCGGGCTCGATCCGGGGTCCGGCGGCCGTCGCGAACCTCGTGGGCTTGAGGCCCACTCTCGAGCTGGTGTCGACCCACGGGATGATGCCGGCCAATCCGACCCACGACACCATGGGCCCCATCACCCGGACCGTCACCGACGCCGCTCGGGTGCTGGACGCGATCGCGGGTTACGACGCCGCCGACCCGATCACGGCCCGCGCCTGGGGGCGCGTCCCCGAGACCTACACGGCGTTCCTCCAGGCCGACGCGCTCGCCGGCGCCCGCATCGGCGTGCTTCGCTCACCTCAGGATTCCAACACCGACCCGAGTTCCGCCGACTACCGGAAGGTCCGGTCCGTGATGGACCGGGCGATCGCGGAACTCGACGCCGCAGGCGCCACGGTGGTCGACTCGATCGACATCGCCGAACTGGCCCTGCTCGGCGAGATCGGTAACCGGTTCGAGACCGAGGCCGCCACCGACGTCTACCTCGCCGAACTCCGGGATCCACCGTACACGACCTTCGCCGACATTCTCCTGAGCGGCCGCGTGAATCCGTGGCGGGCCCGGGGGATGATGGACTACGTCGGCCAGACCACCGACGACCCGGGCTACCTGGTGGTGACGAAGAACCGCGCCGCGGTCCGCGCCGCCGTGCTCGCCGTCATGGCCGAGCACGACCTCGACGCTCTGGCGTACGCCACCTTCGACCACCAGCCGCAGCCGATCGCCCCCGACGTGGAAACGAACCCAGGGCCCGATGACCGCTACGGTTGGGGTGACAACCGGCAACTCAGCCCCGCGATCGGCTTCCCGGCCCTCACGGTACCGGCGGGCTTCACGAGCGACGCGCTCCCGGTGGGCCTCGAACTCCTGTCCCGGCCCTTCACCGAGGGCCTGCTGCTCGGGCTGGGATTCGCCTACGAACAGGCCACCGGGCACCGGCGCCCGCCCAGCACGACGCCGAGGCTGGGAGGGCGGTGAGGCCGCTCCACACCGCGCTCGCCGCGGTGGTCATCGCAGCCGCCGGGGCCGGCTGCGGCTCGGCGACCGCTCCGCTCGCCGTCTTCGACCTCGTCGACGACTGGACCGGCACCTTCCAGGGCGCCGTCGTGGGCTTTCCGCTCGGCGTGGACATTCGCGAACAGAGCGGGACGAGACTGACCGGTACGGGTCGGGCTTTCGAGCGCAGTTACACGGTCGAGGGACGGTACGAGCCGCCCACGATCTACCTGCGCTGGACCTCGTCCGTCGACACCCTCGCCTTCGTGGGTGAAGTGCTCGTTCCGACCTTCATGAGCGGAACCCTCGTGATCGAGGGGGCCGTCGGCAGGGACACCGACCGGGTCTCGCTGGCGCGGCAATGAGAGGCACCTCCACGCGCCCTCGGGCCCGCCGCCGCCTCGCGGCAGCGACGCGTGCCGCCGTCCTCCTGACGGCCCCCGCCTGGTTCGGCTGCTCGGATGCCACAGGACCCGACCTCGGCCGCGTTCCCATCGAGCCTCCGGCGCTCTACCGCAGCTACTGGACCGCGGTCGAGGCATGCTCTGGGCTGACCGGGGTCTTCGAAGAGATCCGCTGGTTCGTCGTCCACGAGTTCGGAGACGGCTCGGGTATCCTGGGACAGTGGAACGAGCGGCGGGAAATCACGGTCCGCTCGGACGTCTGGCTGGACGGCGACGTGGTCCGCCACGAGATCCTGCACGATCTGCTTCGGGGAGATCGTGACCACGATCGCCGCGAGTGGGTGTTCTGCGGCCTCGACCGCGGGGTCCCGGAGGGAACGGCGTCGTCTTCGTAGACGGGCCGTCGGACCAACGACACCGAGCCGTGTCGGCGCGCAGCCATCGCTGGACCGCTCCCCCTCCAGAGCCTACCGTGCGAAACCCGACGCCCCCTTTCGACTTCCCGTCCGACTCCATGAACCGTTCCCATGCGGCGGCCCTCCGCTCCGTCACCCTGCTCGGTCTGATGTGCGCCCTCGGCCCTGCCGGTAACACGGGGCTCGAAGCACAGACGGCCGACCCCGATCGCTATCCGCTCGTCCCCTGGCCCCGGGCGCTCGAAGCCCGAGCGGGAGCCTTCATGGTGGATTCGACCACCCGGGTGGTGCTTCCCGCGACCGTGGAGGACGGCGTGGCGGCACATGCCGCGCCGTGGCTGGATGCGCTGCGGGTCGCCTCGGGGTTTCCGCTGGAGGTGGTCGCACCGGAGGAAGCACCCGCCCGCAACGTGGTCACCTTCGTCCTCGAGGCCGACGCCGCGACGGGTGACGAGGGCTACACGCTCGACGTCTCCGACGACCGCATCATCGCCCGAGCGGGAACGCCGGCAGGTCTCTTCTACGCAGCCCAGACGCTGCGCCAGCTGACTCCCCCACAGATCGAGCGCGCGGGCCTCCTGCGTGCCGGACCGCCCGAGGGGTGGGCGATCCCGGCC
>JAHHMJ010000095.1 GCA_018678395.1 Gemmatimonadota bacterium
GTGCTGGTCCCGCCGGACGACCCCGCCGCACTGGCCGACGCCCTGGAGCGGGTCCTGAGAGACCCCGACCTCCGCGCCCGCCTGGCCGAGGACGGGTTGCGCGAGGTCCAGCACTTCGGGCTCGGCCCCGGGGTCGAGCGATACGAGCGGCTGCTCGAGGAGGTGATTCGTGCCTGATCCGGGACGGGCCCCCTCAGCCGCCCTGTGGGATCGCGAAGACCTCCGTGTCTTCCGGCAACTGGTGTTCGGAGTCGCCGCCACGAGCCTTCTACCGCGGAGGCTGACCGGCGAGGGCCTCCGCGCCGTCGCTCGGTGGCGCCGACGCCGGCGGCCCTCGCGGTCCGTCACCGAACTGGAGCGTCGCATGCGCTTCGCACTCGCCTCCCTCCGACCCGAGTTCGACTTCGAGGCTCTGGCCCGTCAGGCAGCGGAGACGCTGACCGAACTGGCCTGGATCCGAGCGTGCGCCCTCCGCGGCGGGCCGGTCCCCGTCGAAACCTCGGTCGAAGGGATGGGCCGGATCGGCAGTGACGGAAGCCTCCTCTGGGGGATGTCCTTCTGCGGGACCCTGGTCGTGAAGATCGCGCTGCACCGCGCAGGAGTCCCGCTGGTCCACCTCTCGGCAGCCGGCCACGGAGCGGCGCATCCGCCGACCCGTCTGGGCCTGCGGATCGTGAGTCCGCTGTACTGCAGGGCAGAGAATCGCTTCCTGCGCGAGCGCGTGGTGATCCCCGAGGACGGATCTCTGGGATACCTGCGGACCCTCATGGACCGGCTCCGCTCGGGAGCCCCGGTCTACATCGCCGGTGAGAGGCGGGCGCCGCGGCGAAACACCTCGGCTCTCTGCCTGGGGCGCCCCACCCTCTTCGCCCGCGGCGCCCCCGGGCTGGCACACCGATCGGGTGTCCCGCTGCTGCCGGTCACCGTGTACCGCGTGCGACCGCTGCACTATCGGGTCGTCGTCGAACCCCCGCTCGACTCCGCCGCCGCCCCTGGCGTCGACGACGGCCCCACTCTCGACCGGGATGCGTTCGTCGCCGATGCCATCCGGGCGTTCGCAGACCGCGTGAGCCACAACGTCCTGGAGCATCCCGCCGATTGGGATTGGTACCGACACACGGTGCCGGAGTGGGAGAAGCACGCCCGGGAGGTCGAGTGAGTCTCGCGGGCACGCTAGCTCGAGCGCTCTCGGGATCCCGGGAACTGGCGTGGTCGGAGAGGGCGGTCCGGAGGTCGTACGTCGTGGCGGACGATCAACGAGGTTCCGCTCACGCGCTGGGATGCCGCAAGCGCCGGGCCTTCTTCCCACACCGGGTCCGGTTCCTTCCTCGCGCCTCGCCGGATGCCCTCTACAAGGCTCGACGATGGCGCGTCGTCCGGCGGCCGTCGCGTCTCTGGACCGTGCTGGTCTACGTGGAGCCCCCGACGCGAGACGAGCTCCCGAGCGACCTCTACTTCGACGACGACCTGGCCTGGCACCGCCAGCACCTGGGGCAGCCCGGTCACGTGGCCCTCGGATCTGCGGCCGTGCAGGGCTCGGAACTGGTCGTCCTCGAGTACCTCTCGGACGTGGCGCAACGCGCATCTCGCGTTCCCGAGTACCGCACGCGCATCCGTTCGCTGCTGGGGGGCTGGCCCAACCTGACCGTGCACGCTCTGGTGCACCTGGGCATACGCCTCGGTCTCGACCGCCTGCGCAGCCCGACGTCGGATCGGGTCCTCTCGGCCACCGACCCCACCCGCGAGCCGGGGCCGGACCTCTTCCGCCGCGTGTACGATCGGACGCTGGAACGGGATTTCGGAGCCACTCGTCGCGGAGGGTGGTGGCACCTCGATCTGCATGAGGTCAGATCCCGTGCGCTGCCCCTGCTCGCGGACACCGAGCCCATCGATGCAGACGATCGCCCGACCGTCTGCATCGTCCACGACATCGAGCGAGGTGTCGGCCACGTTCGTACGGAGCCCGCGTTCGCACGCGAGGCCGAGATCCGGGGCTGGTCGGCTCTCGAGCGGATGCTCGAGATCGAGGCGGCGGCAGGGGTACCCAGCACCTACAGCGTGGTGGGGAGTCTCTGGGACGAGGCGATGGCACGGATCGGCGGGCCACCTCACGAGGTCGCGTTCCACTCCTACGACCACGGGCGGAGAGGTCAGCTGTTGCCGTGCCGGCGCATCGACGTTCGACCCCGCGGCTATCGCCCTCCGCAGTCGCGACTCACCTGGGAACACCGCACGAGCAACCTCGTGCTCCGCAACTTCGACTGGTTCGCGTCATCGGAAGCCTCGCTCGGCGTCGACGAGCCCGAGTTGCGGAATCGCCTGGTGCGGGTCCCGATCGCCCTCGACGACTACCCGCTGCACACGCGAGCGATGGAGTACGACGCGTGGGAGCGTCGGCTCATGGAGCTGGTGGAGCAGCGGGAGTTCGTCGCCGTGGGACTGCACGATTGCTACGGAGACGACTGGCTGGACCGCTACCCGGCGCTGCTCGCCCGGCTGACGGCCGGCGCGCGTCTCCGTCGGGTGGGGGACGTCGCCGACGAACTCTTCCTCGCGGCCGCCTCCTGATAAGGCGGTGTCGACGTTCAGGCCAGCCCTAGCTTCTCGGCGAGGCCGATGCGCTGGAGCTTCCCGGTAGGGCCCTTGGGGATCACGTCGACGACGAGGATCACGCGAGGGACCTTGAACGGAGCCAGACGCCCTGCGGCGAAGTCCCGAAGTTCCGCCTCTTTGGCCACGGTGTCGGGCTTCAGGATCACGGCGGCCGCCACGTCCTCGCCGAGTCGTTCGTGCGGGAGTGCGAACGCGATCGCCTGTTCGACCGCGGGATGCTCGAGAAGCACCTCGTCCACCTCGCGGGGAGAGATCTTCTCGCCACCCCGGTTGATGATCTCCTTCAGGCGGCCCGTGAGGGTCAGGTATCCGTCGGCGGAGAGGCTGCCCTGGTCGCCAGTGCGGAACCAACCGTCCTGGAAGGCCTTCCGATTGGCGTCCGGGTTCGCTTCGTAGCCCCGCGTCACGTTGCCGCCACGGATCACGACCTCGCCGACCTCTCCCGCGTCGAGGAGCCGCCCGTCCGTCTCGCTCATGACGGCCACCTCCGGTCCCATCGCGACGCCGACACTACCCGGTCGACGTTCGCGCGGTGGGAGCGGGTTGCAGGTCATCTGGTGGGCCGCTTCGGTCATGGCGTAGGCCTCGACGACGGGCACGCCGAAGGTGGCCTCCAACTCGGCGTGCAGCGTCGGCGGCAGGGCGGCCGACGAAGACCGGATGAGGCGCAGCCGGTGTCCCTCGACCACCTCGCGATTCCGTGCCGCGCGCGCGACGACCATCCCGTGCATCGTGGGGACGGCCGAGTACCAGGTGGGGCGCACCTCGTCCAGCCACGAGAAGAAGCGCAGACCGTCGAAGCCCGGGGTGCACACGACGCAGCCACCCACCGCGAGGGAGGCCGCCAACGACGCCATGAGCCCGTGAATGTGGAACAGGGGCATGACGTTCAGCGCCACGTCGTCCGACGTCAGACGCAACGTGGTCGAGATGTTGTGCGCCGAGGCGCACAGGTTCGCCTGCGACAAGGGCACGAGTTTGGGCCGGGAGGTCGTGCCCGAGGTATGCAGAAGCAGGGCGACGTCATCCGGCTCGGGCTCGCGGTCGTCGGCCGTGGGGCCCGCCGGCTCCCCCCGCGGGTGCAACTCGAACGCCCCCGCTGGACCGCCCTCGGCCGGAACGACGTCGATGATGGCGAGGCCCCGCCGGCGCGCACAGGCCGCCGCTGGACCGGTGTCCCCATGCCTCAACAGGACCGCGCGGGCCCCGAGGTCGTCGAGATAGAAGTCGAACTCCGTCTCGGTGTAGGCCGGGTTCAGCGGTGCCGCCGTGGCACCGGACACCACGGTCAGGAAGGCGGCCGCCATCTCCGGCCCGTTGGGAAGGACGATCGCGACCCGATCCTGAGGCCCGATCCCACAGCGGCGCAGCACGTCGCGGTGGCCCTCGATCTGACGCCGAAGCTGCGTGTAGGACATGAACGGACGCCCGGGCGCTCCGAGAGCAGCCGCCTCGTCTTCGCCCGCCTGCAGCAGTTCGCGTACGGTGCCACGACGAACCTGTGTCACCCGAAGGCCTCGTTCAGCAGCTCGTGGTAGACCGCCGCGCGGCAGCGCCAGGTGTGATGCTCGAGAATGTAGTCCACCGCCTTCTCCCGATCCCACGTCTTCTCCACCGCTTCCACGACGCGCTCCGCCAGCAGGTCGATCCTGCCGGGCTCGACCCGAAAGCCCAGCCCCGACTCGTCGACGACCGGGTCGTTCGGGAATCCGGATTCGCTGACCACGGGGAGCCCGCCGCGCAGGTAATAGTAAACCTTCGTACTCTCGTTGTTGTGCATGAAGTCCCCGGCCGACACGACCAGGCCGACGTCGGCGTGGTGCATGTACTGCCAGGACTCCTCGTAGCTCACCGCGCCCAGGTACCCGACCGCCTGCGGGTCGAGGCTCGACGCCTGGCCCGGTCCCACCACGAACAGCGACACTCCACGCGCCGCCAGCTTGCGCCCGAGGGCGTTGAGCTTCGAGGTGATCGTGTGATGCGCTTCCGGTTGGCTGCGGGGGTGCTCGGAATAGAAGTTGCCGAGGAAGACGACCCGGGGGCGCCCGTCGCGCGGGTAGGGGTCCGGCCCCGGCGGAGGGATCTGCTCCTCGGCAGCGCCCGGCACCAGCAACAGACCGTCCGTGCGGTCGTGTGCCTCGGCGAACAACGTCCGGGCCGCCTCGGTGAGGAGCGTCACATGGCGAGCGGAGCGCGCGATCGCCTCCTGGATCCGGAAGAGCCGTTCGCGCTGGCGCCCATAGAAGAAGATGCCCTCGGTATCCCGGTCGGACACGACCGAGCCGAGCTTGGCGATCACCCACGGGTGACGCCCGCCCCCGTAGCGCCGCAGGGACTCGTACCCTCGGTGGAAGAGCGTCTTCACCGCGTCGTAGCGGCTCCAGCGCGCGCCGAGCAGCGGCACGACGCGGACCCGCGGCGCTCCGGGCGCCGCCGTCGGCCGCCGCCACGGGCGTCGACCGGACGCCACATCGACGTCGTGACCGAACTCCGCCAGCGCAGCCGAGATCCGAAGCCACCGAATGATGCCCATCTCGACCGGCTTCAACTCCCGCCGCGAAGGCGCGTACACGGTCACGATTCGGGCCATCCCGTGAGGTCTCCTGGAAGCTGTCCGCGTCGCGTGAGGGCGGGTTAGATTGCCCGCCCCCGCCGACCCGTCACCACACGCAAGATGCGCCGCTGCCGCGAAGACCGACACTCCCCCCACGCGACCCCTCTCGTGCGCCGCCACCGAACCGAGCGTACCTGTGCTCCGTAGCGTGAGGCGGCGACTGCGGCGCATCCGCCGACGCCTGCGTCGAACGGTGATCAGACCGGACGAATGGGCACGCGGCGAGTGGGACGATTGGTTCGAGGACTGGATCGACGAAGCCGCCCGCTCGGGCCGCGATCCCAACGACATTGGCGACGAGCGCTGGCACGTGGACTCCGAAGCCGTCGCCCGCGAGCACTACCTCCCGCTCGTTCGCCCCGACGACGTGGTTCTGGAGCTGGGACCGGGCACGGGCCGCATCACCCGGTTCGTGCTCCCCCGGTGCCGGCGCATGATCCTGGCCGACTACTCGCGGGTCGTGTGCCGGTGGCTGCCGCTGCACTTCCGGGGAGAGGGGTCGTTCGACGTGGTGCATCTGTCCGCGCCGACGTTCCCCTCGATCCCGCCGAACTCCGTGGACCTGGTGATCTCGCATGGAGTGTTCGAGCACCTCGATTTCGACGATGCGTCGTGGTTCCTGGAGGACTTCGCGCGGGTCCTCCGCCCGGACGGCAAGCTGCGCTTCAACTACGAGAACCTCCTGTCCGCGGGGGGAGCGGCCTTCCTCGGAAAGCACCGGATCCGGCCCGGCCACCAGAATGTGTTCCGGTTCTACACCCCCGAGATGATGGAGCGGATGGTGCGGTTGGCCGGCTTCACCCAGGTCCGGTCGCTCACCAGCGACGACCGCTGGGCCTTTCTGGACGCGGTCGCATGAGGGGCTCTCAACATGCTTGAAGACGCATACCGGTTCGAGCGGTTCCATCCGCGCCACGCCGAGAAGGTAGCGCACCTGCAGCGAGGCCTGTGGAGTCCGGATCCGCAGTTGAATCGGGACTACTTGCGATGGAAGTACTTCGAGAATCCCTGCGACGCGCCTCCTCTCATCCGCCTGGCGTTCCACGGCGACGAGTTGGTCGCCATGCGCGGGATGTACGCGTCCCAGTGGGAATGGGACTCGTCCGAACGCGCTCTGACCCTGCCTGTCGCGGGGGACACGGTCATCCGAGAGGACCATTGGAGTCGGGGTCTGTTTCGGGCTCTCACGGCGCACCTCCTGGAGGACGCCACCGAAGCGGGCCATCCTGCCGCCCTCTCTCTGAGCGCTTCGCCGGCCACCGCACTGCGCTCCCTGCGCATGGGGTGGAAGAAGGTCGGCCCGCTACCCATGCTGCGACGCGGTGGCTGGCGCCGAGCCCAGAGCTTGTTCGGCGCCCTCCTGCCCGCTCCGGGCGTGAGGATCCGCGACGCCGTCGACGTCGACACACTGGCCGAGGCGTTAACCGCTCTCCCGGCCCGGGGCCTTCGGCACCGACGCGACCCGGACTTCCTGTCGTGGCGCTTCCGGAATCCCCTTTTCCGGTATCGGTTCTGTCAACTGAGGGAGGCGCCGAGGGCGGGGGCGCTGGTGGTGCAGCGGGCACGTGCGGGAGGTCGGCAGACCATCGTGGCCTGGCAGGCACGCGACGAGGCCGGGGAGAGGATCCTGCTGGAAGGGATGCTGCGCCGCTGCGGAGCGGATTCCCTGGGCGTGCTCGTGGGGCCCCTCACCCGGGACCGTTCGTCGCTCCTCGGCCGTCGGGGATTCACGCTCGAAGACCGCTCCGGGGGCAGCCGGCGGTTCGAGCCCGCCCTGCTCGTCGTCGGTACGGGCCGGCCGTCGGCCCCCGGGAGCCCGGACCTGTTCGACCCGGCGTGTTGGGACCTGCAGCTCCTGGGGTCGGACGGGGTCTGAGCGCGCCTCACTCTCGGTCCGGCGGCTGCCCCGGGTCGCGGAGCTGACCCTCGTCCGGCATCTGCTCGCGATGAAGCCGATACAGAGCCGCGTACGTGCCCTCACGCGCCAGCAGTTCGGCGTGGGACCCGGATTCGGCCACGCGGCCGTCGGCGAGCACGATGATGTTGTCGGCCATGGCGATGGTGCTGAAGCGGTGGGACACGATCAGGGCGGTACGATCGGCCACCAGCGCCTTGAAGCGAAGGAAGATCTCGTACTCGGCCCGCGGGTCGAGGTTGGCCGTCGGCTCGTCCAGGATGATCAGAGACCCGTTCCGGGCCAGACCTCGGGCGAGGGCGAGTTGCTGCCACTGGCCGCCGGACAGGGTGACCTGCCCGAACCTCCGCCCGAGCAGCGTGGACAGCCCTTCGGGCAGCGTCCGCACGAGGGGGTCGATGCCCGCTCGGCGCGCGATGGCCTCGATCTCGTCCGGCCGATCCAGCAGGCGACGCCAGTCGCCGAAGCCGATGTTCTCCGCGGCCGTACCCTCGTAGCGCCCGAAGGACTGGAAGATGAAGCTCACGCGGTCGCGGAGATCGTCGGGATCGACGTCCCGCAGCTCGACGCCATCCAGGAGGATGGACCCCTCGTCGGGTCGATACAGACCCGCGATGAGCTTGGCGAGGGTCGTCTTGCCGGCCCCGTTCTCACCGACCAGAGCAGTTGTCTCACCGGGGCGGACCTCGAACGAGATGCCCGACAGGACGGGCCGATCCCGGCCCGGGTACGAGAAGCTCACGTCTAGAAGTCGAAGGCTCGAACCCCCGGTCGACGGCGGTAGCCGGCGCTGGCCGCGCACCTCGGTCGTCCGGGTGCCGAGGAACTCCTCGACGTTGGCCACGAAGAGGCTCTCCTCGAGCGCCAACGACAGCGAACGGATCGCCTGATCGACCGAGGCCCGGAGTCGGCCTGCGGCGCCCGTGAAGATGGCGAGGTCACCCACGGTCGCCGAGCCCTGCAGCACGTCGAACGCCAGGCGGGCGAAGAGCCCGTACAGGCCTACGACGAGAACGAGCGTGGCGACGGAGCTGCCCACCAGGTCACCGCGATGGAGGGACTTGTCCCGATCGCGGAAACCCTCGAGAAGGGATCGGTACCGACGAAGCAGCAGTGGACCCAGATCCAGGATGCGCGTCTCGGGGGCCTCGTACGGTCCGGTGGCCAGATCGGAGTAGTACCGGGACCATCGAGCCTTGGTGACGCGCGCATGCTGCTCGTCGTACCGCCGCTGCGCCAGGCGCCACTGGAACCCGAGAAACGGAATGGAGACGACGGGGATCACCACGGCCACCCAGGGCTCGATGACGACCAGGACGGCCAGGAGCGAGGCCGCCTGAATCCCCATCGTGACCGTGATCCGGAGCTGCCGGATGAGCCCCGCCAATCGTTGTCCGGGGTTCGATCGCGCACGATCGATGAGATCCCGGCGGCCGGGGTCCTCCAGGAACGTCAGGCTGAGCGTGCTGGCGTGGTGCACGACCGCCACCGAGAGGTGGGCCTCGAGTTCGTCCTCGAGTCGAAGGTCGAGGTAGCGCTGCTGAAACCAGGTGATGCCCTCCACCAGGGCCAGCACGAAGATCGCGACCAGCCACACGGGGACCGTCGCGGCGGCCTCCGGTGCGGCGAGAGCTTCCACGACTGCATCGACCAGCTCCTTCAGGACGAGGGCCAGGACGGCAGGCAGCACGCCCCGCACCACCATGACGGCCCCCGACCCGGCCACGAGCAGCCCGCACTCGGCCCAGGCGAGTCGCAGGCCCCACAGCGCGGTGGCGAACCGCTGGCGCCGGGGCGACGCGGCGCGCGGCCTCGGCCTGCCGTTCGATGTTGGCTGGTTCAAATGATTCCCAAGCCTCGCGGGTCCCGGGTGACCTTGCCGGTCGGGAGTCT